>JAFYXI010000056.1 GCA_017546245.1 Clostridia bacterium
CTATCGATATTGGCTTAATCGGTATCGGCGAAAATGCACACATCGCATTTAACGACCCTCCGGCAGATTTCGATACAAAAGAAGCATACATAATCGTAAATCTTAACGAAAGATGCAAACAGCAGCAGATGGGTGAGGGCTGGTTTGAAACAATTGACGATGTTCCAAAGCAGGCAGTTTCGATGACGGCATATCAGATTATGCAGTGCGAAAGAATCGTATCCTGCGTTCCTTACAAGGTAAAGGACGAGGCTGTTGAAAATACTTTGAAGGCTAAAGAGGTTACCAACCTTGTTCCTGCAACACTTTTAAAAACACATCCTGATTTTATTTTATACATAGATGAAGACAGTGCATCAGGAATTTTAAAATAAGTTTTATAAACAGCGGTTTATTGACAATCCCTCGCTTATATGATAACATATGAGCGAGGGAATTTTACTTATAATAAGGAGAGAGAAAAATGCAATTTACAACACCTGAATCAGCAGGAATCAGCAGCAAAAACATTTTACGTTATGTAAAAAAACTGGAGGATTCGTGTCTTTGCACACACGATATAATTATTGCGCGTAAAGGAAAGATCCTTTACGAAGCATACTGGAAGCCTTTTGACAAAGATTTTATACATCGTATGTATTCTGTAACAAAAAGCTTTGTTTCGCTTGCTATCGGTTTTTTGGTGCAGGAAGGCAAGCTTTCTTTAGACGATACAATGGAGATGCATTTTGCAGAGGAATTAAAAAATCAAAAAGATGAAAATATGCACAAACAAACCGTGCGAAATATGCTAATGATGAGTACAGCCAAAGTAGCACAATGGCCTTTTGTACCCGAATGCACAGACCGAGTTCGTTTTTACTTCGAAAATGATAGTGCCGAATCAAGACCTGCAGGCACGATTTTTCAATATGACTCAAGCGGCTCTTTTGTATTGTGCGCATTGGTTGAAAGAATTTCGAAAATGACATTGCTGGATTATCTTCGCAGTCGCTTGTTTGATAAGATAGGTGTATCTGAAAGCATTACCTGTTTAAAATGCCGCGGAGGGCATTCGTGGGGCGATTCAGCACTTATATGCACACCTCGTGACTTGCTTTTGGTAGCGCAGTTTGTTATGAATAAGGGAAAATGGAACGGTGAGCAGATTTTAAATGAAGACTATGTTACAACGGCAACTTCAAAGCTTGTGGACAATAATTTTATAAACGATAATGAGCTTAATTCGCAAGGGTATGGTTATCAGTTCTGGAGACTTTTTGACAACTCATTTTTCTTTAACGGAATGGGATGTCAGTTTGCGGTTTGCGTACCTGATAAGGATATTGTTTTTATATATAATGCAGATAATCAGGGAATGGATTACGCAAAAAAAGTTGTGCTTGATAACTTTTATGATATGATTGTGCGCACGGCTTATAATGAGGCGTTGCCTGAAAATCCGAATGCGCAAAAAGAACTTGCTGATTTTTCGGCACAGCTGAAGCTGAGAGCAGCTGTAGGCGAAACAAGTTCACCGATAACGGATGTTGTAAATGGAAAAACCTTTACAATGGCTGAAAATCCTATGGGAATAACCAAATTAAAGCTTTGCTTTGATGAAACCGGCGGAACACTTTACTATACAAACGCTCAGGGCGATAAAGAGCTTCGTTTTGGTATGTGCGAAAATCATTTTGGCGAATTTCCGCAGGATGGCTATTCTGACGACGTAATGGATGTTCCGGGTAACCGCAGATATAAATGTGCTTGTTCTGCTGCGTGGGTGATGCCCGAAAAGCTTGTAATAAAGGTGCAGATTATAGATAAATATTTTGGTAATTTACATATTCATCTGGGCTTTACAGACGATAATCGTGTAGGGGTATTTATGACTAAAACCGCAGAGGCATTTTTAGACGAGTATCAGGGATACGCAGGTGGTATTGCATAGCTTGTAACAATGAGTCGTATTATGTGCGGCTCATTGTTTTATTATAAAATTTCACATAGTTTTCATATTTCTGCCATACCTTTTTCAATAGCAAGGAATAAAATATTTTCTGAATTAATAATAGGAGGGGTAATAATGCCGCAAATACCATTAATAAACAAGGCAAAAGAAATGTTAAAAAATACATCTGCAACAAAGGGTAAAAAAAAGAAAAAGATAATTATTGCGTGTATTTTAATAGCAGTAATAATTGCAGGTGCAGCTTTTGGAAGCGCCAGGTTTTTCGGAAAAAACGATAAAAAGACGATACAGACAGCAGTTGCTGCTATCGGAAATGTATCGAATGTAATAGAGGGCAGCGGAACGATTGCGGCAATTAACCAGTATGAAGTTACAGCATTGGTAACAGGAGAAATTTTAGCTGATTATTTCCAGGAAGGTCAGATGTTAAATGCAGGCGATTTGATGTATACAATCGATTCTACCGAAATGGAAAACAGTATAAAAAAAGCGCAGCAGTCTTTAGAAAAATCACAGCTTACATATCAGGAATCGCAGAAAACTTTGGCAAATTTAAATGTTTATTCAGATGTATCGGGTGTAATCACCGAAATGTATGTTAAAAAAGGCGACCAGATACAATCAAATACAAAAATTGCAGAAATTATAAACACAGATTATATGCTGCTTAAAATTCAGTTTATATCGAGCGAAGCTCAGCAGCTGTATGTTGGTCAGAAAGCAACTGTAAATTTAGAAAATTCGTTTACCGCATTAGAAGGCGAGGTTACGGCAGTTGCAACCGGTACTTTAATTAATGCAGACGGAGTTCCGGTAAGTAATGTAGAAATTAAGGTGGCAAATCCCGGGGCAGTTATGCCGGGAGAACGTGCAACAGCAATTGTAGGCTCGTTTGCGTGCAATGCTCCGGGAACGTTTGAATATTACGAAACAGAAACAGTACTCGCAAAAACCTCGGGAGAAATTATAAGCTTAAATTATCGTGAGGGTGATAAAATTACCGCAGGAAGTAAAATTTTAACTTTAGAAAGCGATTCGGCAACGAAAAATGCAAGACAAAATCAGTTGTCCGTTCAGGATGCGCAGGTATCTCTTCAGGACCAGTATGATAAGCTTGATGACTATAATATAACTGCGCCTATTTCGGGCAAGGTTATTCAAAAAACTGCAAAAGCAGGCGAAAAGCTTGATAATTCTACAAACAAGTCTGCAATGGCAATTATAGCTGATTTATCTACTTTAGTTTTTGAAATCAGCGTTGACGAACTGGACATAAGCAATATTAAAGTAGGTCAAACGGTTCAGATAACTGCCGATGCACTTTCGGGTAAAATATTTACCGGCTATGTTGATAATGTAAGTATTGTTGGTACATCGTCAAACGGTGTAACCTCGTATCCGGTTAAGGTTGTCGTAGATAACGGAGAAGAAAGCGGTCTTATTCCGGGAATGAATGTAAATGCGTCTATCGTGGTCGAGTCTAGAGAAAATGTGCTTACAGTACCGCTTTCAGCTATCAATCGCGGTAATATTGTTTATGTAAAAAAAGACGGCAATTCTGCTAAGAATAAAGATGAAAATAAAGCAGAAAGCAGCAATGCTAATGATGAAATGTCTAAACGTGGCGAAATGCCGGAAGGATTTACACCGCCGGAGGGTATGCCTGAACGTGGCGAAATGCCTGAGGGTTTCACACCTCCTGAAGGAATGCCGAAAACCGGCGAAATGCCTGAGGGTATGACAATGCCCGAGGGTGCTCAGAACACTCAAAATGCAACAAATACAGAGAACGGCGATTCTGCTAAATCCGAAAGTGCATCCGCTGCACCTAAGGCTAATTCAAAAAATAACGATATGCAAAACAAAATGCTTGAAAGAATGCAGGCAGAAGCTCCTGATGGCTTTGAAGCGGTTATGGTTGTAATAGGGTTGAGTGATGATACTAATGTAGAAATAATAAGCGGTTTATCCGAGGGTGATGTTGTAAAGCTTTCTGATGTTACAGCGGCAAGCACAACGCAGAACGGTATGGGCATGATGGGAGGAATGCCCGGCGGAATGGCTGGAGGAATGCCCCCGGCAGGAATGGCAGGCGGAATGTCCGGCGGCATGTCCGGAGGAAACAGAATGCCCGGTGGTATGGGTGCAAGATAGAGTATAAAATATCAGAAAGAGGTCTAAGCATGATAAAGCTAACGGACATATATAAAATATACAAAGACGGCGACGGCGGAAACGAAATACGTGCTCTGGACGGAATAAATCTGCATGTAAAAAAAGGAGAGTTTCTGGCGATAGTCGGATCTTCCGGTTCAGGTAAATCTACATGTATGAATATCATCGGTTGTTTGGATATTCCAACAAGCGGAACGTATCATTTAAACGGACAGGATGTAAGTAAGCTTGATGAATATTCGCTTGCAAAAATACGAAACAAAGAGCTTGGATTTGTATTTCAGCAATATAATCTTATAAGCAAGCTTAATTTGGTAGAAAATGTTGAACTTCCGCTTGTTTACAGAGGCTTGCGTGCTGAAAAACGACACGAAATGGCAATGACAGCCTTAGACAGAGTGGGGCTTGCAGACAGAGCGCAAAAATATCCGTCACAGCTTTCAGGCGGTCAGCAGCAGAGAGTGTCGATTGCAAGAGCCTTGGCAGGCGAGCCGCCTGTAATTCTTGCCGATGAGCCTACCGGTGCGCTCGATTCTAAAACCGGCAGCGATGTACTTGAATTTTTAAAAAAACTGCATCGCGAAGGAACGTCTGTGGTTTTAATAACGCACGATAATTCCATTGCGGCACAAATACCAAGAGTAGTTCGCATCCACGACGGAAAAATAGTGTCGGACGAAACGAAAGGAGCTGAGCAGTAATGGATACAAAGCAGGCGTTTATGCTGGCAATAAAAAGCCTTATGGCGAGTAAAATGCGCTCCTTTTTAACGATGCTGGGTATTATAATAGGTGTAGCGTCGGTTATAGTACTGGTCAGCTTGGTAAACGGAATGACGCTTGAAATGATGGAAACCTTTGAAAATATGGGAACAAACCTTGTAAGTGTTTCGATTCGCGGTCGCGGCGGCAACAGAACAGTAACCCCCGAACAAATGCAGGAGTTTGTTGACGAACATCCTGAAGTTATAGCCGGTATGACACCGATAGTTAATGTTATGGGCACAACAGCAAAGTATGAAAGCAACAGTACAGAACCGACAGTAACAGGTGTAAATGAGTATTATAAAGATGTTAAAAATTCAGAGGTCGAAACAGGCAGATTTATAAGCTATATGGATGTAGAGGCAAGACAGCGAAACTGTGTTGTAGGTACATTTATAGTAAATGAACTGTTCGGCGGAGCCGACCCGCTTGGTCAGACACTTAAAATAAACGGATACAATTTTCAGATTGTTGGTGTTTTAAAAGAAACAAACGGCGGAGAAGAAGATACAAATGATGATATAGTTCTTATTCCATATACAGTAGCGCAAAAGCTTTCAAGAATGTCGTTTATAAGCAGTTATAATTTCAGCGCAAAAGATAAAGACTGTGTTCAGGATGTTGTAGATTTATTAAACGCATTCTTGCTTGATATTTTCTCGAATTCAAATGCTTATACCGTATTTAATCAGTCTGAAGCCTTAGAGCAGGTTAACGAGCTTACAGGAACTATGACTATGGTTTTGGTCGGTGTGGCAGGTATATCGCTTTTGGTCGGCGGTATCGGAATTATGAATATTATGCTCGTTTCGGTAACAGAACGTACCAGAGAAATAGGTATAAGAAAGTCGTTGGGAGCAACCCCCTGGGATATTATGAGCCAGTTTGTAGTTGAGGCAATCACAACAGGGGCGATAGGCGGCGTTATGGGAATTATATTGGGAATTGCAGCCTCGTATGCCGCCACACTTTTAGACATGACGGTAGCAATATCGCTTGGTGCGATAGTAATAGCCTTTTCGGTTTCGGTAATAATAGGTGTTACATTCGGATATTTCCCTGCTAAAAAAGCATCTAAGCTTAATCCGATAGATGCGCTTCGATATGATTAATTTTATTTTTAATAGTTGGAGGAATGCTAAAGTGAAAAGAAAAATAGCAGCACTTTTGCTTGTGGTTTTAGTTGTTTTTTCAGGTACGGTTAATGTTTACGCGTTTGACCAAAACAGTGCGGTGGGACTGCTTTCGAGCATGAACATAATGAACGGGTATCCTGACGGCAGCTATCATTTAGAAAACTATGTAACCCGTGCAGAGTTTACAAAAATAGCTATTGCAGCATCTGATTACAGAAATATGGTAGCAACAAATATGTCTGTTTCGCCATTTCCTGATGTGCAATACACACACTGGGCAGCACCTTATATAAAGCTTGCTGTTTCGAATAAGCTTATTACAGGATATTCTGATGCTACATTTAAACCGGATAACAACGTAACCTTAGAAGAAGCTGCAACAATATGCTTAAGACTTTTAGGATATACAAATGAAGATTTCGGCTCTTCGTGGCCGTACGGTCAGATGGGAATAGCAAATAATCTTAATCTTACAGATAATATAACATTATCTGTGGGCGCAAGTATGACTCGTGGCGATGTCTTAAATATGGTGTTTAATATGCTTAATACCAAAAGCAAGGGTGCAAACAGCTACTACATAGAAAAAATGGATTATAAAATAGTTGAAGACACCATTTTAATCGCTACATCTGACGAAGACAGCGGTGTAGGAAGTGATAAAATTCTGACTGATTCGGGTACATACCGAATTGCAAGCGGATTTGACCGCACAGATATTGGCAGAAAAGGTGATTTAGTACTTAAAAACGGTGATGAGGCGGTAATGTTTGTTCCGTCAAATCAGCGTGTAGAAGAGTATAGCATATATCAGACACTGGCAGATGATCTGATTGTGTATCAGAGCGGAACTATGAAATCGCTCGATTTAGAAAAAGGATTAGCGGTATATTATAAATCGAGTAAATCATCCCTTTCTAATGTTTTACAGTCTGTAGCATCGGGTGATGTTATAAAATTGTTCAAAAATGATTCGGGCGTGCTCGATTATGCTATGATTCAGACTGATAAGATGGTAGGACCTATAACTGTAGGAAGCATGGGCTGGCAGGCGCAGCTTGGTATTTTAAATACCGAAGGACTTACAGTTTTACGTGACGGTTCAAAAGCATCGGTAAACGATATAAGCACTTATGATATTGCATATTATTCGAAAGAACTTTCTACTGTATGGGCATACAGTAAAAAAGTTACCGGTATTTATGAAAAGGCAACACCAAGCCGCGATTCTGTAACGAGCGTAGTTGTGTCAGGCACAACATACGAGCTTGAAACGGCGGCGGCAATGAATGCACTTTCATCAACCGGAAAATATAACTATGGTGATACAGTAACTCTTCTGTTAGGTAAAAACGGAGGCGTGGCTGATGTGCTTAATTCAACGGAAGAAAGTAACAAAAATATTTATGGTTATTTAGCTGCTACCGGCAAAAAAGATTATAACAATCCTGATGGCGAAACTTATAATTCATATTATGCCGATATTGTTCTTGCTAACGGAAACGTACATCAATATGCAACAAAAATTGATTACAGTATGCTTTTAAATAAGGTTGTGCGTGTAGTATTTAATAATGGTGTGGCAGAGCTTAATACTCAGTCAAGCGGAAATATAAGCGGAACAATACGGGCAAGTGCGTTTTTGATGGGCAGCAATAAACTTTCTGCTGATGTATCTGTTTTAGAGGTAAGTACAACAGATTCTAATGAACAAAGCACATACAAAACTACATTCTTACAAAGAATGGACGGAATAGAGATTTTAAACAGTAATGTGCTTTACTATGCTAAAAATTCTAAAGGAGAAATAAGCGAGCTTATTTTGATGGACGTAACGGGAGATTTAGCACAATACGGCGTTGTACTGTCTGCACCCGAAACCGGTAAACTGACAACGGGCGGTACTTATTCGATAGATGTTAACGGTGTAACTAAAAACTTCTCATCGAATGCTACGTATTCGGTATCTTCAACAGTTCCGGTTAAAATTCTTACAAGCGGAAGCAGACTTGAAAGCTTATCGGCTTTAACAAGATTAGAAGAGAGTATAGCCGAAATAAATAAGGCAAGCCTTAAAACTAAAAACGGAAATACGTATCAGCTTGCAGATGGTGTAGTTGCGTATAAAAAAATATCCAATTCTTATATGATTATACCTTTTAGCGAAGTTGAAGGAAATTACAATATAACAATCAGCGCATATTATGACAAAAAAGAAAAGTTCGGCGGAAGAATAAGAGTTTTGATTGTTAAAGATAAGTAAAATAAACCAAAAAGGAGCTGTAGCAAAATGAATTTCATTTTGCTACAGCTCCTTTTTACATAGAAGACATTATTAAATAAACTAATCCTGCCAAAACCGATGCTGTTATTCCGTAGACCAATACCGGACCTGCTATAACAAACATTTTTGCGGCAAGGCCAAGCACCAAGCCCTCACTTTTAAATTCCATTGCAGGAGAAACGATAGCGTTTGAAAATCCGGTTATAGGCACTATTGTTCCTGCACCGGCAAATTTTGCTATTCGGTCATATACACCTATTCCTGTTAAAACCGCACCTATAAATATTAAGGTAGAAGGTGTTGCCATATCAACTATATTTTTGGCTAAGCCGAGTTTTTTGTATCCGTCAGATATTAGCTGACCGATTATGCAAATAAATCCGCCGATTAAAAATGCTAAGCACACATCTTTTAAAAGAGTCGAATTTGGCGTTTTTTTATCTACATATTTTTGATATTGTTCATTTGTCATCTTTTTTTGCATTAAAATCACCCCGATTATTTATCTGCATGTGCTATAACAAAAACTGCATTTAGTTTTTCTGACTTTTTATTTGCATTTAATACCTGATATGAAATGCCTGCAGTTACAGATATGACTGCTAAGGCAATACAAACAGCTCTTGCTAATTTTATTTTCATTAAAATTACTCCTTGCTTTCAAATTTGTGTTGATAAATATAGTATTTTATTATTTTTTAAAATTATTCCGAACAATATAAAGATTTAACAGAGTTGAAATTTTTTCTGTTTTTGCTATTTTTATGATAATATTGCACAAAATATTTAATTGTAAATTGTTTTTTCATATTGCTTTAATCCAATAATGCAAATATAATAATGAATTATTTGAAAATAATGAAATTAGGTATTGAAATATAGTGTACATTTGTGGTATAATAAGCCAATGTTGAGAACAAACGAGAAGAAAAACAGGGAGGACAAAAGAAGTATGTCTAACGTATTAGAGAAAAAAGAAAACAATGTTGTAACCATCACTATGACGGTTGAGGCAGCAAAATTTGACGAAGCTATGGAAAAATCTTTCCGTAAAAATGTAAAATATATTGCGGTTCGTGGCTTCAGAAAAGGTAAAGCACCAAGAAAGCTTATCGAAAAAACTTACGGCGAAGCAATCTTTTATGATGATGCTGTTGATTTTGTATGTCAGGATGCATACACCGAGGCTATCAAAGAACTCGCTATCGAGCCTGTTGATACTCCGAAACTTGAAGTAAAAGAAATCGGTTCGGGTAAAGACCTCGTTTTAGAAGTAACAGTAACTGTTAAGCCCGAAGTTGAATTAGGTGAATATAAAGGTATTAAATTACAGAATATTGAGCATACTGTATCTGACGCTGATGTTGACGCAGAAATCAAACGTCGTCAGGAACGCAATTCTCGCTTAGTAAGCGTTGAAGACAGAGCAGTTGCAAACGGTGATATTGCAAACATCGACTTCGAAGGTTTTACCGATGGCGTTGCATTTCCGGGCGGTAAAGGTGAAAATCATGATTTGGAAATCGGTTCCGGCTCATTTATTCCGGGCTTTGAAGAACAGATTATCGGTAAAAATATTGGTGAAGAGTTCGATGTTAACGTAACATTCCCGGAAGAATATCACGCTGAAGATTTAAAGGGCAAGCCGGCTGTATTCAAAGTTAAGGTTAACAGCATACAATATAAAGAGCTGCCTGCTTTAGATGATGAGTTCGCTAAAGATGTAAGTGAATTTGATACATTAGATGAATTAAAAGCTGATATTAAGGCAAAAATGGAAGAAGAAGCTGCAAAACGTACCAAGCAGGACAAAGAAAATGCTGCAATCGAAAAGGTTGTAGATGATATGAAAGTTGACCTGCCGGAGTGTATGGTTGCATCTCGTGTTGACAGCATCGTTGCTGAAAACAATATGAGAATGTCACAGCAGGGTATTACCTTTGAACAGTATCTCTCTTACATGGGCAGCACCATTGACCAGTTTAAAGAACAGATGAAGCCTATGGCAGAGCGTCAGGTAAAAGCTACCTTAGCTTTAGAAGCTATTGCTAAGGCAGAAAACATCGAAGTAACAGATGCTGATGTTGATAAGAATCTTGAAGATATGGCAAAAGCATACAGCATGGAACTTGATAAATTAAAAGGACTTCTTCGTGACGAAGATTTAGAAAACATTAAGGCTGACCTTAAGATTTCTAAAGCATCTGAATTTGTTGTAGAAAACGCAACATGGACAAAAACAAAGCCTGCTGCTAAAAAAACAACAGCTAAAGCTGCTGACAAAGAAGAAACAGCAGAGAAAAAACCTGCTGCTAAAAAGACTGCAACAAAATCTACAGCGGCAAAATCAACCGCAACAAAATCAACTGCAGCTAAAAAGACAACTACAGCTAAAAAAACCACAACAACAAAAGCTAAAAAAGAAGCAGCAGCTGAATAATAATTTAAAAGCAAAAATCTTAGTTTCTGATGATGGGAGGTCATCGCATGAGTTTAGTACCAACCGTGCTGGAGCAGACCGGTCGTGGCGAGCGTGCCTATGATATTTACTCCAGACTGTTAAAAGACAGAATTATATTTTTAAGCGAAGAGGTTAATGATGTAACCGCAAGCTTAGTCGTTGCACAGATGTTATTTTTAGAGGGAGAAGATCCTGATAAAGACATTCACTTTTACATTAACAGTCCCGGCGGTTCAATAACTGCAGGTATGGCAATTTACGACACAATGCAATACATAAAATGCGATGTGTCAACCATTTGTATCGGAATGGCAGCCAGTATGGGTGCATTTTTACTCGCTGCAGGCGCAAAAGGTAAACGCTTTGCTCTTCCTAACAGCGAAATTATGATTCATCAGCCACTTGGCGGAATGCAGGGTCAGGCAACTGATATTAAAATTCATGCAGACCGTATTTTACGCATTAAAGATACATTGAATCAGATATTAAGTGAACGAACCGGAAAGCCGCTTGAAACAATCAAGCAGGATACCGAACGTGACAATTTTATGTCGGCGCAAGAAGCAAAAGAATATGGTTTAATCGATGA
>JAFYXI010000057.1 GCA_017546245.1 Clostridia bacterium
AGAAAGGCTATTGAGGAGATTGGTGGTACAATGCCTGAAGATTTGCCAACTCCTGAAAAAAGTATAGCCCAAATCGAAAGAGAACAGATGAAAAGACTTAAGCAAAAGGCAAAAGAAGGAACTTTAATGCTTGATGAGTAAATTGATTTTTTTGTTCCTGACTTGTCGTATGCACGATGCTAAAAAGATTGGCATCCAGATTATACAGTCTTTATATAAAGATTGTCGAAATTTGATGAAATAAAAAAGCCTTCCCCTTGAGGGGAAGGTGGGTTGCGAAGCAACTCGGATGAGGTGGAAATGTAGGGAACAGCCTTTAGGATGTTCCTCAAAAACATTCGGTTCGTCGAAAATCGCCGAACCCTACAACACCTCACCACCGCCTGCGGCGGAGCCTCTCCTCAAGGAGAAGCCTTTAAGAGAGTGCATCTAAACCCTATATCCCTTATATAATTACCGCAATTTACCAATAAATTAAAAGGAGAAGATAAAAATGTCAAATAAAACCGCTTTTTTAAAAAAACCTGTTATTGCAGGAATTGTTGATTATCTTTTAATAACCTTTGGAACGATTTTGATGACAATCGGAGTGTATTTCTTTAAAATTCCTAACGGATTTGTTACCGGTGGCGTAAGCGGTATCGGTACAATTTTAGGAAAAGCACTTTCTTTTCTGACCTCGGGTCAGTGGATTATGATTATAAACGTTCTTCTTTTAATCGTCGGCTTTATAGTTTTAGGAAAGATGAACAGCATAAAAACTGTTTGCTGCAGTCTTCTGTTTTCTTTTTCTACCTACATATGCGAGCTTATAGTGCCAATTTATGCTCCTTTAACCGACCAGCCGCTTTTAGAGCTTGTATATGCAATGCTTTTAACCTCGGCAGGCTCTGCAATATTGTTTAATAACAATGCATCTACGGGCGGAACGGATATAGTGGCTCTTATACTTAAAAAATATTCGAGCTTAGATATAGGCAAGGCTCTTTTGGTAACAGACTTTATTGTTGCCTCGTGTTCATTCTTTACCTTTGGTATCGAGGCAGGATTGTTCTCTCTCTTAGGTCTTTTTGCAAAAGCATTTTTAGTTGACTCAATTATTGAAAGCATTAACAGCTGCAAATATTTTATAGTTATAACCGAAAAGAAAGACGAAATAAGCAAATACATTATGAACGAGCTGCATCACGGCGCAACCGTGACCGAGGGCGTGGGAAGCTATACAGGAAGTCAAAAATATATGATACATACCGTCTGCAAGCGTATAGAGGCTGTGCGTCTGCGGCATACGATAAAGAGAATCGACCCTCATTCGTTTGTTGTTATAACGACTACGAGCGAGATAGTAGGTCGCGGATTCAGAAGTATATAAAAAGGGATGTAAAAATAGTCCGGAACACAAAAGGCAAAATATTAAAAACAAAATCTGGAAACCTTTTAAATTTTAAACCTATGAATAGTATTATGGAGCAATATTGCCTAACAGCAATATTGTTCTTTTTTATATGCCTTTTGTTATTAACAAACCTCACCTCTCGACGTATAAACATACGTCTTCGGGTAACCCTGCGGTTCGGTTTGTCAATTCCAAACAATTTTTCCTATCCCTTTGTAAAACGTGTAAAAATAGTCCGGAACACAAAAATAAATTGCGAAAAAATTGTAGGGGAGGGTCTCTGTGCCCTCCCGAAAAATATAAACGGAAAATAAATTGATAGGGTTATATTGAGATAAACTATTTGTATTAAAACGGGACGCCGAGTGCGCCGTCCTCTACAAAAAAGGCAGAAACGATTTAAACGTTTCTGCCTTTAAATTTGCTATATGTTTTTATTTTAACGCTTTAGTTTTCCATTTACCTATCTTATAGAAAATTGCTGTAAATACTGCACCGAGTACCCATGAGAACAACAGAGAAATCTGAATACATTCATATCTGCCGACGGGCAGTTCGGGTGTTCTTGTTAAGAACGATATTCCGTATGCTACGGGCACACGAATGAATACAGTTGTAATAAGCGAAATCCACATCGGTGTCATTGTATCGCCTGCGCCGCGCATTATACCCGATAAGCTCTGTGTAACTGCCATCGCGATATATCCTGCGGCAAGAATTTTCATCAGATAATAACTCATATCAACTAATGATGCGGTATCGGTAAACACTCCCATGAGAGGCTTTCCGAGCAAGAGAATAATACCTGTAATAACTGTTGAACAGCCAACCGCAATAAGTGTACCTTGTTTAGCGCCCTTGGTTACGCGGTCATAGAGCTTAGCACCAACGTTCTGACCTGCATAGGTTGTAAGAGCCATGCCGAAAGAGAAGTTAGGCATCATTGCAAATCCGTCAACACGCATAATAACAACGTTTGCTGCAATAAACTGCTCTCCGAACTGATTGGTAAGTGACTGCACGATAATCATTGCAGATGAGAAAATCGCCTGAGTAAGTCCTGACGGCAAGCCCAGTCTGATTACGGTTTTTACAAAATAGCTTTTCGGCTTTAAATATTTTAGTTTAAAGTCAAAAAATTCGTTCATTTTAGAAAGCTTGATAAGACATAAAACAGAAGATACAATCTGTGCGATTACTGTTGCAAGCGCAACACCGCCAACGCCCATATTAAGCTTTGCCACAAAAAATATGTCTAAAATAATATTTATTACAGTAGCAACCAAAAGATAAACTAAAGCCGAGAAAGAATCGCCCATTCCTCTTATAACACCGCTTAAAATGTTATAATAACCCAGACCTGCCATGCCGACTAACGAGATGATAAGATAGTCTGCGCATCCGTCAAGTATGCTTTCAGGAGTATTCAGCATAACCAGAACAGGCCGTATAAATGGCGTTGCGACTAAGATTAAAAGCACGCACGCAATTGCGGTTATTGTTATACAGTTACCTATTGTATGAGAAAGATTTTCGCGGTTTCGTGCACCGAAATACTGCGAAACCATTATACTTGCACCGGCAGATATACCAATGAACAGAACGAGCAGCATATTTAAAATAGGTGCTGCACTTCCAACTGCTGCTAAAGCGTTGTCGCCGATATATTTACCAACAACAATACTGTCAACAGTATTGTAAAGCTGCTGTGCGATATTTCCTATCAGCATAGGCAGAGTAAACGAAACTATACCTTTCCATGGTGTGCCGACGGTTAAGTCTGTCGGCGAATTAAGACCTTTTAACACATTTTTCCCTCAAATCTTATAAATTTTTATCAGAAAACAGTATAACACAGAATATATACCGAATCAATATGTTTACACAAAATTAACAATACTTATTTTATTTTTTTACATAAGATGCCAAAATATGCTGTTAAACTCTTGATTTTGCCAATTTATTGTGATAATATTGAATCTGTATGTTTTATAATAACCATTTTTGGTACAGAAAGGATCTTTATTATGGCAAATTCATCAGAAAAAAAAGGCGGATGGCGCACTAACAAGTGGATGAGAGCGGCTATTCCTGCGCTGTTGCTGCATTGCAGTATAGGAACAGTTTATTGCTGGTCTATTTTCAGTCAGGAGATTGCTGATTACATAGGTTTTTCTAAGGGCGCAACCGAATGGGCATTCAGCTTTGCAATCTTCTTTTTAGGTATGTCGGCTGCATTTTTAGGAAATGTAGTTGAAAAGGATATTCACAAATCATCGCTCATTGCTGCTATATGTTTTGCAGTTGGTATGGCAGGAACAGGCGGATTTATCTATTACGGTGGTCTTAATCAGGGCAGCGTTTTAGCGCTGGTTGGTATATATTTATGCTACGGTTTTATTATGGGTATCGGTCTTGGAACAGGTTATCTTTCACCTGTTAAAACACTTATGCTGTGGTTTTCTGACCGAAAGGGTTTGGCAACCGGTCTTGCTGTTGCAGGCTTTGGTGCGGCTAAAGCTATCGCAAGCCCGATTATGCAGTGGATGCTGGGCGGTCTTGGCGAAGGCGGAATTTATAAAATGTTTTTAATTCTTGCTGCTGTATATTTTGTAATGATGTTTGTAGGGCATTTGTTGCTCAAAAAGCCTGATGACTGGCACGAACCGACTAATGCTGAAGAGAAAAAGAGCATTATGTCTGTTATAAAAACACGTCCGATTAAGAACTATATCGGTATCTGGCTTATGTTCTACATAAACATTACCTGTGGCTTAGCTTTGATTTCTCAGGAAAAAATGATTGTTAAATGTATCGGTTTAGCCGGTGCAATCGGTATTATTTCGACAGTATCTGCAATATTTAACGCAGGCGGCAGACTTGGTTTTTCTGCCTGGGGCGATAAAATGAAAGACAGAAATACCATTTATAAAATGATATTTATAATTTCAATCGTTTTAACTGCACTCGTTATTGTAACAGGCGGTATCGAAAACGGAGCAGGCAATGTTGTTTTAACCGGTCTTGTTTTAGTACTTATTATGATGGTTAACGCAGGCTACGGCGGCGGTTTCTCAAACGTTCCGACTCTGCTTTCTGACCATTACGGAATGAGCAACATCAGTGCTATCCACGGTA
>JAFYXI010000058.1 GCA_017546245.1 Clostridia bacterium
ACTTGCTGTTGAACCATAATCAAATGTTTCATAAAGGTAGCTTTCGCCCTGAGGCAGCACTATAAGTGAAAATGTTTTTTCGGCAAATAAGCTTTCGTCGTCTTTAGCAGTTAGCTTTGCCGTTAATTTTACATTTTGTGCTTGTTGTGTTTTTGTTAATGTACCGTCGGCAGCAATAATTCCGCTTGGCTCTGAGGTCCACTCTACATTTGCACCGCCAAATGTTGCCGCTGTTCCTAAATTATATTCGGGCATAAGATTTAATGTATTTCTTACGCCGTATAAAGAATCTTTTGAAATATCAGAAAACTTAAATTCGCTTATTGCTTTATCTATCAATTGTTTTGTGGGGGGAACAATTTCAGCAACGATAGCAGGTTCCGAATTTTCACCGACCAACATATTCGCATTTTGTTCACTCTCTTCAATCTTAATTTCTGAATTTTCTGTTGTGTCTGATACAGCATCAACAGTTTCTGTGTTTTCAATTTCTTCATTAAAGGATACAGGCTCCTCGTAAAGACCACTGTCCGTTTCGTCAATAGCCATAACGGGCAGACAAGCATTTGCAAAAAATGCAACTAAGATAATCCAAAAAGTCATTTTTTGCAATATTGAAAACATGCTTTTGATTTTCATATGATTTCCTCCTAATTAATAGTTACTTTTGGACACAAAAGTAACAAGAATATAATTACATATTATATTTTACTATCGTAACAATAGAATATCAACTGACAAAAGAGAAGAAACTATGACAATTTCAGGACATAAAGGAATATATATACAACGCGTGCTGCATTAGGCTTTGCCACGCAATACCGTCAGTTTTATCTGTATTTATTCTGACTTAAATTCTGTTATATTTTCACCTTTTAAAACCTATATTTTTAATCATAAAAACATACCGCATTTACCCCACATACATTTCAATGTCTTCTAAGCTTATATTTTCGTGCAATGCAAAGTTTATGCCGTTTGCTACAATCTTTGCCGCTTTTTCTATCATCATATCTACATCCTTCGGTGTTACGATAAAATTATTGTTCGACATATAAAGAGCTTCTTTTATGAGCGAAAGCTGCTCATCTTCATTAATATCTGAAAGCATTTTATAAAATTCGCCGCCTTGCTTTGCTGACTTTTTTAACGAATCAGTTACCGCCAAAAGCGAATCTGAAGTTATGGTTGCGGCATCAATAACCGTAGGAACACCAATTGCAATAACAGGAACACCGAGTGTTTCGCCATTTAGCGCGCGTCTTTTATTTCCCACTCCTGCCCCGGGCGCTATCCCCACATCACAAAGCTGAATTGTCCGGCTTATGCGCTTTATGCTTCTTGCCGCTAAAGCATCAATGCATATAACCAAATCAGGCTTTATTTTTTCGGTAACTCCTCTTACTATTTCTTCAGTTTCTATACCCGTTATGCCTAAAACTCCGGGGGATATTGCACAAACAGAACGAATACCCTCGGGCATCTGTTCAGGCATATACCTAAGCATATGTCTGGTTACCATAAGGCATGATATTACTTCAGGTCCCAAAGCATCAGGTGTTATGTTTCTGTTTCCTAAACCTATTACCATAACTGATGAATCTTCTTTTATATTACCCAATGCTTTTATTTCTTTTGCAAGAAGCCTGCAAAGCTCCTCCATTTTGCCCGAATCCATTATGCTGACATCCTCTATCTCAACAGTCACATAATTACCTACAGGCTTTCCCAGCTTTTCGGCAGCATCTTTGGTTTCGACCTCTACTCTCGTTATTTTGGTATCGTTTATCTGTTCTTCTTTTACCTCTATGCCTGCAATTTCGTCTGCTGTTTCTGTTAAAAATTCGTATGCTTCCATAGCTAAATCTGTTCTTATGTTCATTTTTTGCCCTCCAACTAATCAATTTACTGATAGTATGAAGAAAAATTTATGAAAAAATAACAAAATTTTAAAAAAACCTTTTCAATCCGTTTAATTCGTGATATGATAATATAATATATAAGTAGCAAAACAAAACGGAGGCGATAAGTTTGGAAAAAGAAAAATTTTATATAACCACCGCGATTGCATACACCTCTAGAAAACCTCACATAGGTAACACCTTCGAGGTTGTGTTGACAGATGCAATTGCCCGCTACAAAAAAATGATGGGCTATGATGTATTTTTCTTAACCGGTACAGACGAGCATGGTCAGAAAATTCAGGAAGAGGCTGAAAAAGCCGGCATCACACCTCAGGAATATGTTGATAAGGTGGCAGGCGAAATTCGCTCTATATGGGATTTGATGGGTGCTAAATACGATAAGTTTATACGCACAACCGACGATTATCATAAAAAAACCGTTCAGAAAATCTTTAAAAAGCTTTATGAACAGGGTGATATTTATAAGAGTGAATACGAGGGATGGTACTGTGTTCCGGACGAATCGTTCTTTACCGACACTCAGTTGGTCGACGGCAAGTGTCCTGAGTGCGGACGTGAGGTTGTACGTACAAAAGAAGAGGCATATTTCTTTAAAATGAGCAAGTATCAGGATGCTCTTATGAAACACATCGAAGAAAATCCTGAGTTTATTCAGCCTGAAAGCCGCAAACGTGAAATGATTAATAACTTCTTAAAACCAGGGCTTCAGGATTTGTGTGTATCGCGTACATCATTTAACTGGGGAATCCCTGTTGAGTTTGACCCGGGTCACGTTGTTTATGTGTGGATTGATGCACTTTCTAACTATATAACTGCCCTTGGCTTTGACCCGGAAAACGAAAGTGACGAGCTTTACAAAAAATACTGGCCGGCCGATGTTCATATCATAGGTAAAGATATTCTGCGCTTTCACACCATTTACTGGCCTATTATGCTTATGGCACTCGGCGAACCGCTTCCTAAGCAGGTATTCGGTCATCCGTGGTTGCTTGCCGGTGCAGATAAAATGAGCAAGTCACGCGGCAATGTTATGTATGCCGACGATTTGGCTCGCTTATTCGGCGTAGATGCTATCCGCTATTATTTATTAAGCGAAATGCCATATGCACAGGACGGTACAATCTCTTACGAAACAATTATCGAACGCTATAACTCTGACCTTGCAAACACATTGGGTAACCTGGTAAGCAGAACGGTTGCAATGGTTAAAAAATACTTTGACGGAGTTATTAAACCGCAGTGCGCAGGCGATTTTGATGATGATTTAATTGCAACAGCTAAAGCTGCAGTTGAAAAAACAGCGGCAAAAATGGATGAATACCGCACAGCCGATGCTTTAAGCGAAATTTTTGCTTTGGCTCGTCGTGCAAATAAATATATTGACGAAACAGCTCCTTGGGTATTGGCTAAAGACGAAGCAAGTCACGAACGTTTGGGCGGAGTTTTGTATAACTTAACAGAAACAATAAGAATTTTGGGTGTTCTGCTCTCTCCGTTCATGCCCGAAACAGCAGAAAATATCTTTAAGCAAATCAATGCCAAAAAGACCGACCGGGAAAGCATACAGAGCTTTGGTGCTACAACAGTGGGCGATACCGTAGGCGAAGGAACAGTAATGTTTGCCCGCATTGACGAAAAGAAAAAGTTAGAAGAAATCGAAGCAGAAATTGCTGCAAAGGCTCAGCCCGAGAAAAAAGAAGAACCGGCAGAAGAAGAAAACTTTATCGGCATAGAAGACTTTGCAAAGGTTGAGCTTAAAGTAGGTCTTGTTCTCGATTCAAAACCGGTTGAGGGCGCTGACAAGCTGCTGGTTTCTCAGATTAAAATAGGTGATGAAACACGCCAGATTGTGTCGGGCATTGCAAAATATTATAATCCGACAGATTTAATCGGCAAAAAGGTTGTTGTAGTTACAAACTTAAAACCGGTTAAACTGCGAGGTGTATTGTCAGAGGGTATGATTTTAGCTGCATCAACAAAAAAGGATTTAACTGTTTTAACTGTAGATAAAGATATACCTGACGGAACAAAAATAAGCTGATTAGTTTGCCGTTTTTTGTCATATTTTGAGCAAATTGCAAAGTTTTTGTCAAACAAAACCAAAAACAGCAAAAAAAGGGCAAAAACAAATTGCGAAACGATTTCTATTGCAGTATAATAATTAAGTTAAAGCGAATTTGGCATAATTGAATATAGAAAGGAACGAATGAAATGAGCAAGTTTTTAGACAGAATTAAAGAACGCGCAAAGCAGGACAAAAAGACAATTGTTTTGGCTGAGGGCGAAGATATCCGCACAATAAAAGCAGCGGATATGATTTTAAAAGAAGGTATTGCAAACCTTATTATTTTAGGAAACGAAGACAAAATCAAAGAATTGGCAGTTGGTCTTGATATTAGCGCCGCAAAAATTATCGATCCTGAAAAAGCAGATAACCTGCAGGATTTTGCTGACAAATTCTATGAAATGCGCAAAGCAAAGGGTATGACACCTGAAAAAGCTCTCGAAACAATGAAGAATCCGCTTTACTACGGTGTTATGATGGTTAAGCTCGACTTAGCTGACGGTCAGGTAGCAGGCGCAGTAAATTCCACTTCAAACGTTCTTCGTCCGTGCCTGCAAATTTTAAAAACCGCACCGGGCACAAAACTCGTCAGTGCATTCTTTGTAATGGTTGTTCCGGATTGTGAATACGGTCACAACGGCACATTTATTTATGCAGACAGCGGTCTTAACGAAAATCCTGATGCTGACGCAGTATCAGAAATCGCAATTTCATCTGCTGCATCATTTGAATCTTTAGTTGAGGCAGACCCGGTTATCGCTATGCTGTCTTACTCTACATACGGCAGCGCTAAAAGTGAGTTGGTTGACAAAATGCAGTTAGCTACAAAGCTTGCTAAAGAAAAGCGTCCTGACTTAAAGCTCGACGGTGAACTTCAGGCAGATGCTGCAATCATTCCGGCAATCGGTCAGTCAAAGGCTCCGGGTTCTGAAATTGCAGGTCATGCAAACGTATTGGTATTCCCTGACTTAAACTGCGGAAACATTGCATACAAGCTCACACAGCGTTTAGCTAAAGCTGAAGCATACGGACCTATCACTCAGGGCATTGCAAAACCGGTTAATGACTTATCTCGCGGATGCTCTGCTGAAGATATAGTTGGTGTTTGTGCAATCACCTGCGTACAGGCTCAGGCTCAGGCAAAAAATAAGTAATTTAATTCTATATGAAATAAATTTGGAGGGTTAACAATGAAAGTATTGGTAATTAATACAGGTAGCTCATCTTTAAAGTATCAGCTTATTGATATGGATACCGAAACAGTTTTAGCAAAAGGTCTGTGTGAACGTATCGGCATTGACGGTCCGAGAATCAAGCATAAACCGACCGGCAAAGATCCGGTAGAAAAAGAACTTCCTATGAAGGATCATTCACAGGCAATTCAGCACGTTATCGCTGCACTCACCGATAAAGAGCACGGAGTAATTGCTGATATGAGCGAAATTTCAGCAGTTGGTCATCGTGTGGTACACGGCGGCGAAGAGTTTGCTTGCTCTGTTATCATTGACGAAGCTGTTAAAGATGCACTTAAAAGATGCTGTGATTTAGCACCGCTTCACAACCCTGCAAACCTTATGGGTATTGCCGCTTGTGAAGAAGCTATGCCGGGCGTTCCGATGGTTGCTGTTTTTGATACTGCTTTCCATCAGACAATGCCGCAAAAAGCATATATGTACGGTGTTCCTTACGAATACTATGACAAATATAAAGTCCGTAAATACGGCTTCCACGGCACATCACATTACTATGTATCACACCGCGTTGCCGAAATTATCGGCAAGCCGATTGAAGAGCTTAAAATTATTACCTTCCACTTAGGTAACGGTTCTTCTGTATGTGCTGTTAAAAACGGTAAATCTGTTGATACATCAATGGGCTTTACTCCGCTTTCAGGTCTTTTAATGGGTACACGTTCAGGTCTTTTAGACCCGGCTATCGTTACATTTATTATGGAAAAAGAAAATCTCTCTATAAAAGAGATGGACGAACTGCTTAACAAAAAATCCGGCGTATTCGGTATTTCAGGCGTAAGCAGCGACTTCCGCGATATTGAAAAAGCTGCTAAAGAAGGCAACAAACGCGCTCAGCTAGCACTCGATATGTTCGACTATGCAGTTCGCCGTTACATAGGCTGGTATGCATCTGAAATGGGTGGCGTTGATGCTATCGCATTCACCGGCGGTGTTGGCGAAAACAACTCTGTTCTTCGCGAAAGTGTATTAAGCGGTCACGAATGGATGGGAATTAAAGTTGACCCGGTTAAAAACAATGTTAAAGGTACTGAAACAGAAATTACCGGCGAAGGCTCAAAAGTTCGTTCTTTCGTTATCTTAACAGATGAAGAGCTTACCATCGCACGTGATACAAAACGTTTACTTGAAAATAAATAAGAATGATTATGCAAAAAGAACTGTTACCTTTGGTGACGGTTCTTTTTGTATAACAACCGCATAGCAGCGGTTCGCTCCTACCGAAATTTAATTAGGCATATAACGGCAGGAGCAAGCCCCTGCCCTACAATATCCGATTTCTTATATTAATTAAAATACATAACCAATTTATATTTTTGACTTTTTACCATTTTTAGTGTACAATAACTATATTAGTCAAATTTCGAAAGGACGAACACAATGAACAAAATAGCCAGCTTTACCATAGACCATAATAAGCTTGATGCAGGTATTTATATTTCACGCATTGACGGAGACATCACAACCTATGACCTGCGCACAAAAAAACCGTATGTAGACGAGGTTATGGATAACGAAACCTGCCACACCGTTGAGCATATGTTTGCAACCTTTGTGCGAAACGGAATTTTAAAGGACAAGGTTATTTATTTCGGACCGATGGGGTGCCAGACGGGGTTCTATCTTTTAGTGCGCGATGCTGAAAACAGCGTAGTTATAAGCGAAATAAAACGCATTTTAAAAGCTATTTGCGACCACGATGGCGAAGTCTTCGGAAATTCTGAAATTGAATGCGGAAATTGCCGTACCCTAAACTTAGAAAAGGCAAAAATTCTTTCTAAGGAATATCTTGAAAAAATTTGTGACAAAACGGAAAATGACTTAAATTACGAAGTATGAACAAAAGCCACACTTTAAAGTGTGGCTTTTGTTATTATCCCCTTAGGACACTTTTCTGCGCAAGCTCCGCAATTTGAGCATTTTGAGTAATCAATTTTAGCAATATTGTCAGTTACGCAAATTGCACCGTTCGGGCAATTTTTTTCGCACAGCTTGCAGCCTACACATCCTGCTGAACAGATGTCTTTAACTACTGCTCCCTTATCCTTTGATTTACAAAGAACAAATACCTTCTGTTTTGCAGGTATCATATCAATTACATTTTTGGGGCAAATTTCCGCACACATACCGCAGCCTACACACTTTTTATCATCAACCACAGCAATTCCGTTTTCTATATGGATTGCATCGAATTTGCATACGCTGACGCAACTTCCATAGCCCGTGCAACCATAGGCGCACGACTTTTCTCCTCCGCCAAAACGCTGAGCTGCCACGCAGTCTGTTATTCCCTCGTATTTGTATTTAACCGATGCTTTACCACAAGTTCCGCTGCACAATACTTTAGCAACCGTTTTTTCTTTTTCTTCTACAATAATTCCTAAAATATCTGCAATTTTATTTACATTCTCTTTTTTTGTTCCGGGGCATTTGGTCGGCTCTGCCTCACCCTTTGCGATTGCCTCAGCCAGCGCTGCACAACCTGCATAACCGCATCCGCCGCAGTTTGCACCGGGCAAAAGCTCTGTAATTTGCTCTATCCTGTCGTCTTTTTCTACCTTTAATGCCTTTGCAGCTACTCCTAAAAGCGTACCAAACACAAGTCCCAATACGCCAAGAATTATAACCGGTATTAAAATCTGCATTCTTATTCCCCCTTAAAATTTCATTCCCGAAAATCCTAAAAACGCCATTGCAATTAAGCCGGCTGTAATAAGCGCGATAGGAAATCCATGAAGAGCTTTTGGAATATCCGCAGTTTCTAACCGTTCACGCACACCTGCAAACAGTACTATACCCAACATAAACGAAAGTCCGCCCGAAAAGCCGAACACAACTGAATGGATAAAATCATATCCCTCCTGAACATTTAAAAGTGCCACACCTAAAACTGCACAGTTTGTAGTTATAAGCGGCAGATATATGCCAAGTGCATTATAAAGTGCAGGGCTAAACTTTTGAATAACCATCTCTACAAACTGTACCAAAACGGCTATTACCAAAATAAATGCTACAGTCTGCATATATTCAATACCGAATGGCTCAAGCAAAAATGCCTGAACAAGATATGTACAAGCCGATGCAACCGTCATAACAAAGGTTACCGCCAAGCTCATGCCTATGGCTGTGCTGACCTTTTTAGATACCCCCAAAAACGGACAGATACCTAAAAACTTAACCAAAACAAAGTTATTAACTAAAATTGTACTTAAAGAAAGCAACACCAATTCTATAAATAAACTCATTCGTCAGCACCCCCTTTTTCGTTTTTTGAACGAATAAGGTTAATAGTACCGATTAAAAGTCCTAAAACAATAAACGCACCGGGGGGTAATATCAAAATCGTTGCAGGAGCGAATCTCTCACCGAAAAGTGACATTCCTAAGAATGTTCCGTTACCTAAAATCTCACGTATTGCACTTATTATTGTAAGTGCTCCGGTAAATCCCAGACCTATACCCAAGCCGTCTAAAGCCGAGTTAGCTACTGTATTTTTAGAAGCAAAAGCCTCGGCACGTGCTAAAATTATGCAGTTTACAACTATCAGAGGTATAAACAAACCCAGCGATTTTGAAATTTCGGGCAAATATGCCTTTAAAAGCATTTCGATTGCACTTACAAATGCCGCTATTATGACAATGTATGATGCAATTCGTATTTTGTTAGGTATAAATTTACGGCACAGGGATATTGCCACATTTGATGCAACCAAAACAGCGGTTGCAGAAAGTCCCATACCGATTCCGTTAGATACACTTGTCGTAACCGCAAGGGTCGGACACATACCTAAAAGCTGAACAAAGGTCGGATTTTCTTTAATCAAGCCTTTTGTAAATTCTTTAATCTGCATTTGCCGCCCCTCCCTGATTCAAATTATTTACCGCATCTACTGCGGCATTTACACCGCTTGTAACTGCGTTAGATGTAACAGTAGCACCCGATATTGCGACAATTTCGTCATCATCAATTATTCCGCTTTTAATAACCTTAAGCGGTTTTGATGCATTCTTTTTGATGAACTGATCATTAAACTTTGGCTCCTGAGCTTTTGAACCCAGACCGGGGGTTTCTGACATTGATATAATCTTAACTCCTGTTACAGTATTTTCTGTGTCTACGCCAACTATCATATCAATAGCGCCGCCAAATCCGTTAACGTTTACTCCAACACAATAGCCGGCAACTTCGCCTAGCGGATTTTTACCTGCATAAATTTCTGTTACCGAAGCGTTATCGAATTCTGCATCCAACTTTTCAAAATCTTTTACATCAGGCATTACTTCCATTCTGGCTTCGTTCTGCTCTTTTATGGTGTTAGCCTCTATTTTTTCAACCGTCAGATTATTCGCAGCCGCTAAAACAAGTGCGGCTACGGCAGTTATTGCAAATACTATTACGGCAAGAATTACCGGATTTTCATTCTTTTGCATTTATACCGCCTCCTTTTTAACTGCACCGAATTTTTTAGGACGACAGTATTTGTCAATAAGCGGAGTTGCAATATTCATAATCAAAATTGCATACGAAACTCCTTCGGGATAACCACCGAATTTTCTTATAACAAAGGTAATTACACCGCAACCAATGCCCATTATAACCTGCCCCTTTGCAGTAATGGGTGACGTAACATAGTCGGTTGCCATAAAAATTGCGCCAAGCATAAGACCGCCGCTTAAAATGTTATACAGTACACTTTGAGCCGCAGATAAATCTCCGTTTGAAAAGATAAAGCTTAATGCCGCAACCGTACCGATAAAGCACAGAGGTATTCTTGGAGAAATAACTTTTCTTATTACAAGATAAGCTCCGCCCAAAATAAGTGCCGAAGCCGATGTTTCGCCTAAGCATCCGCCCATATTTCCGATAAACATATCAATAAATGACGGAAGCTGTCCCTCTTGTGTTCCTTTTAAAATCGCAAGCGGAGTTGCGCTGCTGACAAGGTCAGTGCTTATTGAAAATCCCGTTGAAAACGGCATTCCCCAACGTGTCATTAAAACAGGCCACGATGCTAAAAGAAATGCTCTGCCGGCGAGTGCCGGATTAACGAAGTTATGCCCAACACCGCCATAAAGCTGTTTTGCAATTATTATTGCCACAAAAGAGCCTATAACCATCATCCACCAGGGCGCTGTAACAGGAACATTCATCGCAAGCAAAACACCTGTAACTGCCGCCGTTCCATCGGATATTGTAACAGGCTTTTTGGTTATTTTTTGCCACAGATATTCAAAACCTACACACGCACCAACAGTTATTGCCACTATGTAAAGCGAACGAAGTCCAAAGAAAACTATAGAGCAAAAAAGAGCCGGTACAAGCGCAATTAACACATCACGCATAATAGAGCCTGTTGTCTCGTTCGTTCGTATATGAGGAGACGATGAAACCGTCATTAAATTTTCCATTATTTTTTATCCTCCTTTTTCGCTTTTTCCTTTGTACGCTTTGCTAAAATCTGCGTTTTACCCCATCTTATTGCCTGAACAAGATGTCTTTGCGCAGGGCAAATATATGAACAACTGCCGCATTCAATGCAATCCATCAAATTATATTCTTCGCACTTTTCTATATCCATTTTGTTAGCATAAATACCTAACTGCGACGGAACAAGATTCATTGGGCAAACACTTACACATTTTCCGCATCGCAGGCAATTTGACTCAGCTCTTACGGTTGCCTGTTTTTCGTCAAAGGCTAAAATTCCCGATGTGCCCTTTAAAACAGGAACATCAAGCGAAATTCCTGCAATTCCCATCATAGGACCGCCCATAATAATTTTTTTAGGTTCGCACACAAAACCGCCTGCCTGCTCGATAACATAACTGAACGGCGTGCCTATTCTCACCCTGAAGTTTGCAGGCTTTGCCACCGCACCGCCTGATACCGTAACAACTCTGCTCATAAGCGGTATGCCTTTATTTACAACACGCGAAATTTCTGTTACTGTATCAACATTGGTTACCAAACAGCCTACATCCATAGGCAGACCGCCCGACGGAACTTCTTTGCCCGTAACAGCATAAATAAGCTGTTTTTCTGCACCTTGCGGATATTTTTTCTTTAACGTTAAAACGTGAATACCCTTATAGCCTGATGCAATTTTTGTTATCATTTCGATAGCATCGGGCTTATTTTCTTCTATGCCTATATATGCTTCATCAAGCGAAAAAATCTTCATTATTGCAAGCAGTCCCGATATAACCTCATCAGGATTTTCGAGCATAACTCTGTGGTCCGATGTCAGATAAGGCTCGCACTCTGCACCGTTTACGATTACGTGAGTAATTTTTTTATCAGGCGGAGGTGACAGCTTTACGTGTGTAGGAAAGCCTGCACCGCCCATACCCACTATTCCTGCCTCGCGTACCAGCTTTACTATTTCTTCAGGCGAAAGCTCTGAAAGTGATTTTGTGTTAATCGGCTCTTCTTTGGTGTCGAGGCCGTCATTTTCAATTACGATAGTCATAGCCTTTATGCCCGATGGCGTAAGACAAGGCTCTATTTTTTTAACCGTTCCCGATACCGCGGAATGCAACGGTGCGCACACATAAGCATCGCTGTCCGCAATTTTTTGCCCCATTTTTACTGCATCGCCCACCGATACAAGAATATTAAGCGGTGCGCCTATATGCTGCTGCATGGGATAATACATCAGCTCTGGGGGGATTACTGTTTTGATTGGAACACGATTTGTAGCGGATTTCGAATCATCGGGATGAATTCCGCCTTTAAAGGTTAATTTTCTCATTTAATCACTCCTTAAAATTTTAGGGGTAGATTGATAATCGTTTCACAAAGTCCATATACTACAAAAACGGCGCATATGCGCCGTTTTATATTTTTCGAAAAGTGACATTATATATTATAATTATAAAATATTTTACAATATTTTGCAACTGTTTTCGAAAAATTTTGTACAAGCTGTTTAATATATATGCCCATAAATAAACAAAAAGAACATAACTGCTGCATTTTCAGCAGTTATGTTCTTTGATTAGCTTACGTCTGCCATATCAAGATAAAGATGACCTACATCCTGAATAAAGTCTTTTCTTGCCTGCAGGTTATCACCCAAAAGCATATCAAACATATGAAAGGTTTTTTCAGCATCTTCAGACTTTACCTGAATAAGACGGCGTGTTTCGGGATTCATTGTCGTCTGCCACATCATTTCAGGCTCGTTTTCACCCAGACCTTTTGAGCGCTGGATAGAATATTTTTTATCGCCCAGTTTTTCTATAATCTCTTGCTTTTCTTTTTCGTTATACGCAAAGAAGGTATCTTTTCCGCAGTTAATTTCAAAAAGCGGAGATTCTGCAATAAACATCTTGCCTGCCTCAATTAAAGTAGGCATAAGAACATAGACCATAGTTAAAATAAGTGTGCGAATCTGGAATCCGTCAACATCGGCATCGGTACAGATAATAACCTTGTTCCAACGCAGATTATCAAGGTCAAAGGTATTTAAGTCCTTGCTGTTTTTGTGCTTTACCTCTATTCCGCAACCTAACACCTTAATTAAATCGACGATAATATCATTTTTAAATATTTTGTCGTAGTCAGCCTTTAAGCAGTTTAATATTTTACCGCGAACAGGGATAATCGCCTGAAATTCAGAATCACGACCTGTTTTACACGAGCCGAGCGCAGAGTCACCCTCTACTATATAAATTTCGCGACGGCTTACATCCTTTGTTCTGCAGTCAACAAACTTGCTTATGCGGTTTGTTATATCTACATTGCCCGAAAGCTTTTTCTTAACATCAATTCTTGCCTTTTCAGCCTTTTCGCGGCTGCGCTTGTTAATCAGCACCTGGTCGGCAATTTTTTCAGCCTCCTGCTTGTTTTCGATAAAATAAATCTCAAGCTGTTGACGTAAAACCTCGGTCATTGCCTCTTGAATAAACTTATTTGTTATAGATTTTTTGGTCTGATTTTCATAGCTGGTTAAAGTCGAAAACGAATTTGTAACCAAAACCAAGCTGTCGGCTACATCGGCAAAGCCGATTTTGCTTTCGTTTTTGTTATACTTTCCGCTGTTTTTTAAATACTGGTCGATTTCATAAACAAAGGCATTTCTAACCGCCTTGTCAGGAGAACCGCCGTGCTCTAAAAAGCTTGAGTTATGATAATACTCTATCATATTAATCTCGTTATTAAAGCAGAAAGATACCTGCATTTTAACCTTATATTCGGGCTTGTCCTCGCGGTCACGACCCTTTCTTTCCGCCTCGAAATATCTTATTGGTGTAAACTCTTTTTCGGCAGATATTTCTTTAATATAGTCAGTTATGCCGTTTTCGTATACATATTCTGTCATATCCCAACCGTCAGAGGTCTGATTATAAAGAATAAATTTAAGACCTGCATTTACAACAGCCTGTTTTTTTAATATGTCGTGAAAATACTCAAGCGGAATGTTTATATCGGTAAAAACATCCATATCGGGTCGCCAGCGGATAGTTGTTCCCGTCTGTTTTGAGCGAGTCGGTTCAATCATAAGCTCGCCCACAGGCTCACCCTTTTCAAAATGCATCGAATATTTATTACCGTCACGCACAACCTGTGCATCCATATAGGATGAAGAATATTGTGTCGCACAAGTACCCAGACCGTTTAAACCCAGGCTGTATTCATAGTTTTCGCCACTGTTGTTCTGATATTTTCCGCCGGCATAAAGCTCGCAGAAAACCAGTTCCCAGTTGTAGCGTTGCTCTTTTTCGTTAAAGTCCATCGGTATGCCACGGCCGTGGTCTTTTACCTCGATGGATTTATCCATAAAACGAGTAATCTCAATTTCCTTACCATATCCCTCACGAGCCTCGTCAATGGAGTTTGACAGTATTTCAAAGAACGAATGGGCGCAACCCTCTATACCGTCCGAGCCGAAAATAACGCCCGGACGTTTTCGCACACGGTCAGCGCCTTTAAGTGAAGATATACTTTCGTTACCGTACTCTTTTTTTGCCATTCGTACTCTATTCCTCGCTTTCTGCCGTTGATTCTTCTATAATGCTTTCGCCCTCGGCAGCAGTTGCCTCAGCGCTTTCTGCATTTTCCGTAGTTTCTGCATTTTCTGTTTCTTCAGGTTCTTCTGCTTCTTCCGTAATTGCCAGACTCACAACCGAAATGTCATCGTCTAAGCGCATAAGTCTTACACCCTTGGTCAAACGACCTATTCTGCTGATTTCGCTTGTCTTCATACGGATAACCATACCGTCAGAGGTAATTAACATAACATCATCGGTCTCTGCTACAACCTTTATGCCGGCAATGTTACCGGTCGATGATGACAGACGGTATGTATTAACACCCTTACCGCCACGGGTTTGTGTTTTATATTCATCAAGCGGAGTTTTCTTGCCGTATCCTTTTTCGGTTACAACCAAGAGGTCACCGCCCTCTGATGCCATACTCATACCAACAACATAGTCATCGGCTGCAAGCTTAATACCGCGAACACCGTGCGATACTCTGCCCATTGGGCGAACATCCTCTTCGTTAAAGCGAATGCACATTCCGCGATAGGTGCTGAGCATCATATCGTTTGTTCCGTCTGTTAATGCTACGTTGATAAGCTCGTCGTCATCCTCTAACACAATAGCAGCTAAACCGCCTTTTCTTGCAGTATTATATGCCATAAAGTCGGTCTTTTTAACAACACCCTTTTTAGTGCCGAAGAACAGATATTTACCCTCTTCAAACTCTTTGACAGGGATAGCTGCCGTAACCTTTTCATCGCTGTCAAGCTGCAAAAGATTTACAATTGCTGTGCCCTTAGCATGTCTTCCTACTTCGGGAATTTCGTACGCCTTTAAGCGATACATTTTACCCTTTGAAGTAAAGAACAGAACGTGATTATGAGTTGAGGTGATAAACAGCCTTTCAACAAAATCTTCTTCACGGGTTGTTATGCCCGAGATACCGCGACCGCCTCTGCGCTGTGATTTATAGGTATCAACAGGCAGACGCTTGATATAACCGAAGTGTGTAAGAGTAATAACCATATCCTCTTCTTCGATTAAGTCCTCGATGTCGATTTCGTCAGCCGAGTCTAAAAGCTCGGTCTTTCTTTCATCACCGTATTTATCACGGATTTCGATAAGCTCTTCTTTAATCTGTTCCATCAGCTTGCCCTTGTCTGCAAGCAACAGATTGTATTCTTTAATTTTCTCTGCAAGCTCGTTATACTCAGCCTCGATTTTTTCGCCGTTTAATCGTTGTAACTGAGCCAAGCGCATATCCAAAACGCTCTGTGCCTGAATATCAGACATACTGAAGCGCTCCATTAAGCGTTCTTTTGCATCGTCATAAGAATTTCTGATAATCTGGATAATCTCGTCAATATTATCAAGCGCAATTCTTAAGCCCTCTAAAATATGCATTCTTGCTTCTGCTTTAGCAAGATCAAACTTAGTGCGTCGGGTTACGATTTCCTCCTGGAAATCAATAAAGCGGTCAAGCACTTCCATAAGACCCATTGTTTTAGGCTTGCCGTCACAAATTGCAAGAAAGTTAACCGAAAAGCTGTCCTGAAGTCTTGTGAATTTATAAAGCTGATTTAAAACAACGTGCGGATTTGCATCACGTTTTAACGAAATATCCACACGGATACCAACACGGTCAGATGAATGGTCGTCAATATCTGAAAGTCCTTCAATTCGTTTGTCCTTAACAAGCTCTGCGATGGATTCAACCAACATCTTTTTGTTAACCTGATAAGGAAGCTCTGTAATAATAATTGAAGATGTGCCGTCGCTGTGTTCTTCAATCTCAGTCTTAGCTCTTATGATAACCTTGCCTCGACCGGTCTCGTAAGCACTTCTGATACCTTTTTTGCCCATAATTGAGGCACGGGTCGGAAAGTCAGGACCTTTAATATATTCCATCATTTCGTCTAAGGTAATCATTGGATTGTCTATTTTGGCAATTACACCGTCTAAAACCTCGGTTAAGTTATGAGGCGGTATGTTTGTTGCCATACCAACGGCAATACCCGAGCTGCCGTTAACCAAAAGCGTAGGGATTCTGGTAGGAAGTACCGTCGGCTCTACTCTCTTTTCATCAAAGTTAGGCAGAAAGTCAACTGTATCTTTATCAATATTTTCAAGCATGGCATTTGCCAGCTTGCTCATTCTTGCCTCGGTATAACGGTAAGCAGCCGGTGGGTCGCCATCGACACTACCAAAGTTACCGTGACCGTCGATTAACATATAGCGCATCGAAAAATCCTGCGCTAAACGAACCATCGCATCGTAAACAGATGCATCACCATGAGGATGGTATCTACCGATAACGTTACCAACGGTTGTCGCCGATTTAAAGAACGGTTTATCGTATGTTAAGTGTTCTTCGTACATTGAGTACAAAATACGTCTGTGAACAGGCTTTAAGCCGTCACGCACGTCAGGCAGCGCACGGCTTACGATAACGCTCATCGCATAGTCGATAAACGCCTCGCGCATACGCTGTTCAATATCAACGTTTACTATTTTTTGCGTTTCTAAATATTCTTCAAAATGAGAATCCTCATATTTTTTATTTTTAGCCATTTAAATCACCCGCCCTTTAACCTATACGTCGAGATTGGTTACATACTGTGCATTTTCTTCGATAAATATTCTTCTTGGCTCAACCTCGTCGCCCATTAATATGGTAAAGATTTCGTCAGCCTTTTGCGCATCATCTAATGTAACCTTTAAAAGAATTCTGTTTTTCGGGTCCATTGTTGTTTCCCAAAGCTCTTCGGGATTCATTTCACCAAGACCTTTATATCGGCTTATATCGACCTTTGCATTTGCATCGCCTGCTTTTAATTCTTCACTTATGCGGTCACGTTCTTCATCGCTGAATGCAACCTGCGATTTTTTACCTCTTGTCAGCTTATAAAGCGGCGGTTTTGCAAGATATACATGCCCTGTCTCGATAAGCGGACGCATAAAGCGGAAGAAGAATGTTAACAAAAGCGTCTGGATATGCGCTCCGTCGACGTCGGCATCGGCCATAATTACAATCTTGTCATAACGCAGTTTTTCTAAATTAAACTCATCGGCAATGCCTGTTCCCAGCGCCTGAATTACCGGTGTTAATTTATCGTTGCCGTAAACCTTGTCTGCTCTGGCTTTTTCAACGTTTAACATTTTACCCCAAAGAGGCAGAATCGCCTGATATTTACTGTCACGTCCGTTTTTGGCAGAGCCGCCTGCAGAATCACCCTCGACAATATATATTTCTGTTTTGGTCGGGTCTTTTACGATACAGTCTGTAAGCTTACCGGGAAGTGTGCTTGAGCCGAGCGGAGTTTTTCTGTTTGCCTCTCTTGCTTTTCTTGCCGCAATTCTTGCACGGGATGCCATTAAGGCTTTTTCTAAAATAGCTCTTGCCACAGCCGGATTTTCTTCCATATAATCTGCAAGCTTTTCTTTAATCATGCTTTCGACAAAGCTGCGCATTACAGAGTTGCCGAGCTTTGTTTTTGTCTGACCCTCGAACTGAGGCTCTTCAAGCTTAACTGATATTACGGCAATAAGACCTTCTCTTATATCTTCGCCCTCAAGCTCTTCGTTGTCTTTTAAAATCTTAAATTTCTTGCCATAGTCAACAAACACTTTTTTAAGAGCAGCTTTAAAACCTGTTACATGCATACCGCCCTCTGTTGTTGCTATGTTGTTTGCAAACGATTCGGTTTTTTCGTCATAGCCGGTATACCATTGAAGGGCAACCTCTGCCATGCTTCCCTCACGTTCGCCTTTTACATATATAACCTCTTCGTTTACAACCTCTAAAGAGTCTTTTCTTGCTTTTTTCTCGTTAAACAGATAAGATACAAAGTTTTTAATACCGCCCTCGTAAAAAAGCTCTTCTTCTTTTTTCTCTTCTCTGTTATCTTTAAATAAAATTTTAAGTCCGGCATTTAAGAAAGCCTGCTCTCTTAATCTTTTTAAAAGAACGTTGTAATCATAAACAGTTTCTTCAAAAATTTCGCCATCTGCCCAGAAGGTAATTTCTGTTCCGGTTACGTTTGTATCGCCGATTGTGTGAACCTCGCCATCCGGCACACCGCGTTTATAGCTCTGATACCATATTTTTTCGCCGTCGTGCACCTTAACCTCCAAATGAGTTGAAAGCGCATTAACAACAGACGCACCAACGCCGTGCAAGCCGCCCGATACCTTGTATCCGCCGCCGCCGAACTTACCGCCTGCATGCAAAACAGTAAATACAACGTCGATTGTAGATATTCCCATTTTCGGATGAATACCATGCGGAATACCACGACCGTTATCCTTAACTGTTACAGAGTTATCTTCGTTAAGAGTAACCTCGATTTGTGTACAATAGCCAGCTAAAGCCTCGTCTATTGCGTTGTCTACAATTTCGTAAACCAGGTGATGCAGACCCTGAGCAGATGTAGAGCCTATGTACATACCCGGTCTTTTACGAACAGCTTCCAGTCCTTCTAAGACTTGAATTTGCGTTTCGTCATACGTATTTTTTACCATTTCATCCATGCTTTTGCCTCCTGTTGCGTTAGCATAAAAAATAATGTATTTTTATTTAATTCGTTCAAAATTGCCTCTGTATTTTATTATACCACATTTTTATTAAAAAAGCAATATTTTTTACTTTTTAAATTTTAGAGTATATTTTGCCCACTAAAATTAAAAAGGAAATAAATGGAATCAAAAAACTCAACTATTTTTTTTAGCATTTTTTCTGTAGACTGTCGGAGAACATCCGACAGATGATTTAAAAAATCTGCTAAAAGAGTAAATATCAGAAAAATTAAGCTTTTCTGCCAGCAAATGTATAGGAATTGATGTTGTTTTTAATATATTTTTAGCATAGTCAATTCTCAGATCTTTATAATACGACATTATATTCTGTTTATAAACCGATTTAAACTTACGCAGCAAGGTGTATTTATTAAAATAAAACTGCCCCGAAAGCGAATCTAAAGTTATCGCAGATAAAAAATTGTTATCTATATAATTTTTTACCGATATTAACGCATCGTTTTCTGAAACACTTTTATTAGTAGGATTTTTATCAAACTGCCTCAAAATCATATCAAGCAGTTCTAAAATTCTTTGTTTGTATAAAAACTCGTAATTGTATGGTTTTTTTAAGTAAATTTCGACAACCTCAAAAAATGCACTCCTGAATTTTTCTATATCATAAGGAGTGAAAACAAACGGAATATATGCAGATTTAAAAACATCGTCACATATTAAAGACTTTTCATAGTCATTCATTTTTTCGCTTGTTTTAAACGATACAAATCTTTCTTCACTCTTTTTATCATAACAAACATCAAAATGAAAATGAGGTTGCATAAAATCAGCGTTATCTACACTTTCAAATTTATGAGCTATGCCGGGGCGTAAAAATACTACATCATTCTTTTTGCAAAAATATTCTTTGCCGTCTATTGTTAGCTTACATCTGCCGCCGCTTACAAATATCATTTCGTAATCAAAAATTATTCTTTCGTTTATTTCAAATGGCGCTGCAATGGTTGAATACATCGCAAGCCTTACAAAAGGAGAAAACATATTTTTGTTCACAATGCATCACCTCGACAAAAGTCAATAAATGACAAATTTTTAAGCATAAAAAAACATTTTAATTTTTATTTAAAAACACTATAATTATAGCATAAAACCTTAATAAAAGCAAGGAGCGGATATAAAATGTTAGAATTATCAAAATTAAGTCATTTTGAATCAAGGTCAATTTCTGCTGAAAATTTTAAAGGGGAAAAAGGCAAAGGCGGCATGGCAGAAGACGGAACGGGAAAGCAGTTTGCCGAAGGCTTGGGCAAGGGATGGAAAATATCTCCCTCGGTAATAATAAAATCAGGCGAAGTCTTTGAATTAGCCGATATAAACGGTCCGGGTATAATAAAGCATATATGGATGACCGACACCTGCCCCATGAACAGAATGCTCATAATAAGAATGTACTGGGATGGCAGCGATACACCGTCTGTAGAGGCTCCTTTAGGCGACTTTTTTGCCTGCGCCGAGCATCAGACCTATTCGCAGTTAACCTCAATACCTGTTTGCGTTAATCCTAAAAGAGCTTTTAACTGCTACTGGGATATGCCGTTTTACAAAAAATGCAGAATAACAATCGAAAATCTGTATGTTAAAGAGGTTACCCTGTTCTATCAGGTTGATTATTTAACAGGTGAACTGCCGGAGGGGCATGGATATTTTCACGCACAGTTCAGAAGAACAAATCCGCTTAAATATAAAGAAAACTATACCATTTTAGATAATGTCAGTGGAAACGGTCAGTACGTCGGCACATATATGTTCTGGGGTTTGAACAATAATCAATGGTGGGGTGAAGGCGAAATCAAGTTTTATTTAGATGGCGATAACGAATATCCCACCATTTGCGGAACAGGAACAGAAGACTATTTTTGTGGTTCGTGGAACTTTGATGTGGGTGGAAAGTATCAGGAGTTTTGTACCCCGTATGCAGGACTTGCAAAAATAATAAGACCCGACGGCTTATATAGTGCACAACAACGCTTTTCCCTTTACAGATGGCATATAAAAGACCCGATTTACTTTAAAAAGGATATAAAAGTCACCATTCAGGCTTTAGGATGGCGAAATCTGTCAAGATACCTGCCACTTCAGGATGACATTTCATCCGTAGCTTTCTGGTATCAGGACAGCATTTGCAAAAACTTTCCTAAACTGCCCGATAAAGACGAGCTTGAAATAATTTAAAAAATGTTGTAAAATTTTATAGAGGTGAATTTTATGAGTAAATATTCTATGGGAATTGATTTTGGCACATTATCAGCACGAGCAATCATTGTAGATATCGAAACAAAGGAAGAGGTTGCGACCTCGGTTTGTGAATATAGTCACGGAGTAATATCTGAAAAATTTATAAACGGTGAGCCCCTGCCCGCCGACTATGCACTTCAGCATCCTAAGGATTATCTTGATGCTTTATATGCTGTAATAGGCGATGCAATTAAAAAATCGGGTATTAATTCTGCCGATATAATAGGTGTAGGGGTTGACTTTACCGCCTCGACCATACTGCCCGTGACCAAAGACGGAACTCCGCTTTGTTTTCTTGACGAGTTTAAAAACAATCCCCACGCCTACGTAAAATTATGGAAGCATCATGCCGCACAAAAAGAGGCAGACGAAATAAACGCACTAGCTAAAAAAACTGACGCAAAATGGCTGAAAAAATACGGCGGTACAATTTCAAGTGAATGGTTTTTTCCTAAGGTTTTACAAATTTTAAGAGAAGACGTGAATTTATATAACCGCACCTTCAGATTCATTGAGGCAGGCGACTGGATAGTATGGATGCTGACAGGTAAAGAAACCCACAGCAACTGTATGGCAGGCTTTAAGGCTATATGGAGCGAGCAGGACAGCTATCCTGACAAAGACTTTTTAAAAGCCTTAGATGCACGGCTTGAAAATGTTACAGGGGATAAAATTTCTGACAAAATAACCAGTCTGTCAGAAACAGCAGGATATATAACCAAAGAAGCAGAAGCCTTAACAGGACTAAAGGCAGGAACACCTGTTATGCCGGCATTAATAGATGCGCACGCAGCACTCCCGGCCTTAGGCATAGCGCAATCGGGCGAGCTTTTAATGATTATAGGAACATCTACCTGTCATATACTTTTAGGTGATAAAGAGGGAGAAATTCCGGGAATTTCGGGCTGTGTAAAAGACGGCATTTTTGAAAATCTGTATGCATACGAGGCAGGTCAGTCGTGCGTAGGTGACAGCTTTGACTGGTTTGTTAAAAACTGCGTTCCGAAAGCATACTTTGACGAGGCAGACAAGCAAAACATTAACATTCATAAGCTTTTAAGAAACAAGGCAAAAGAACTCCCCTGCGGTTCTAACGGCTTAATTGCTCTTGACTGGTTTAACGGCAACCGCACTCCATATGTAAACGGCAATTTAACAGGAATGCTGGTTGGACTTAACATCCACACCACCCCCGAAGAAATTTACAGAGCATTAATCGAATCTACCGCATACGGAACGAAGAGAATTATTGATATTTACGAAGAAAACGGCATTGAAATAAAGAGCATTTATGCAGCAGGCGGAATCGCAGAAAAAGACGAGCTGCTTATGCAGATTTATGCCGATGTTACCGGCAGAGAAATCCAGCTTTCAGGAACAAGTCAGGCTTGCGCATACGGAAGTGCTGTTTTGGGCGCAGTTAATGAAAACGGATATAACTCATTTAAAGAAGCCTCACTTAAAATGAAAAAAATTAAAGATGTGACCTATAAACCCAACAAGGAAAATACAGATAAATATAACGCATTATACGAAAAATATAAACATCTTTCAGAGTTTTTTGCCAAAAGCAAAATTATGGAAGAGTTAAAAGAGGTATAATAACAAAAAAGACATCCTACGGATGTCTTTTTTATTTGGTGAGGACAAGTGGACTTGAACCACCGACCCCTTGCATGTCAAGCAAGTACTCTAACCAACTGAGCTATGCCCTCGCGAATTTTAACACAAACAGTTATAAAATTAATGCGCAACTTTTGCGATTTAAAATTATTCTACCAGGAGTAAAAATGCTTGCTTGCAAGGGCATTTTTACGGCGCCGTCAATTGGCACAAGCGGGCAGAATGACCGCAAAAAGACGCCGGTCTTTTAAGAATTTTATATCATAAAATTCTGCATGTGCCAATTATAGCATAACATAATTGGCTTGTCAACTCTCAGGCTTCGATTCCCCTTTAAATAATAAAAAAACGAGCAATGCTTATAGCATTACTTTAATAAAAGGGTCCCGCAAAAGCGGTGCTTTTGTGGGATAAGGAGGAGTAGCAAAGCAAGCGACTGATTTTTTGCACAAAAAATCGGAGCAAGCATAGCTTACTCCGACGTGGTGACCCATAGGGGAAACAGACGCTCCGCGTCTTACTTGCTCAACCACCCAAAAGCTTCGCTTTTCGGTACCGGTCTCGCACCTTTTTGCTAAAAATAGTCCACCGGACTATTTTCTTAACGCAAAAACCCTCTCAGGCTTCGATTCCCCTCTAAATAATAAAAAAGCAAGCAGCACAATAGTGCAGCTTGCTTTTTGGTGACCCATAGGGGAAACAGCCGCTTCGCGTCTTATCTGCTCGACCACCCAAAAGCTTCGCTTTTCGGTACCGCTCTCGCACCTTTTTGCTAAAAACAGTCCACCGGACTGTTTTATTCACGCAAAAACCCTCTCAGGGTTCGATTCCCCTCTAAATAATAAAAAAGCAAGCAGCACAATAGTGCAGCTTGCTTTTTGGTGACCCATAGGGGAATCGAACCCCTGTTACCGCCGTGAAAGGGCGGTGTCTTAGACCGCTTGACCAATGGGCCATACTGTCGGAAACGGCTTCCGCAAAGCGGTGGTAGCGGCAGATGGACTTGAACCATCGACCTATCGGGTATGAACCGATTGCTCTAGCCAGCTGAGCCATGCCGCCATATCCCGTAAACCGACGAGGTATATTTTACTATAAATTTACGCACTTGTCAAGCATTTTTTCAAAAAAATTTCGTCGATTCTTTAATATCTTTCTCAAATAAAATAAATTTATGCAAACATGCTATTAAAGCCGCATAAAACAGCCATATTTTAATACACAAACTCATAAAATAATATATAATTACAAAAGGTCGGTGTTATTATGAGTGCATTTATAAAAGAAAATTTAAACCGCATTTTATTACTTTTGGTCGCAAGCTTATTTTTAATTTTATGGGGACGCTTTATTATTCGGGAGATTAGTCTTAACAATCACACAAAAGAGCTTTTTACGCTAAAGGCGCGAACCGATTGCGCCGAAAGCTTTGGCTGGATAGTTGACCCCGGAAGCGAAATGCACGAAGCTGTAAATTTGCCCGAAGAATTTGACAACGTTTTTATTGAATACAACAAGCTGCAAAAAATGTGCGGATTTGACTTAAATAAATATCGGGGTAAAAATATTGATAAGTATACCTACATAGCTACCAACTTTCCGTACAAAATATCCGAAACCGTATATGTAAACCTGCTGATTTACGAAGATAAACTAATCGGCGGTGACTGTATGACCCAATCTCTGCACGGATTTATGCTCCCTTTAGACCGCCGTTTCGCGCCTTGATTTATACAAATATTTTTATTTCAAAAAACAAAAAAGCTTGACAAACTGTGCAAACAAGTGTATAATATTAAATCGACAGATAATTTAGGGGTATAGTTCAGCTGGTAGAGCGACGGTCTCCAAAGCCGTGTCCCTATGTTGCAAATACTGCATAATAAAAACTTAATATGGCGCTCTTTAGGGGTATGATGTAATGGTAACATGCCGGTCTCCAAAACCGTTCTTGAGGGTTCGAGTCCTTCTACCCCTGCCAATAAGAAATGGCTTAAACACTGCGTTTAAGCCATTTCTTATTGCAAATTTTCGAGAGCAGCAATCTTCACTTTTTTGAGCATCAATTTTGAATTTTAGTAATTTTCGAATATTTTTCTGTTAACGGCGCATGGTCTTCTAAGTTAAATATTTATGCCTGAAATGAGCATCAATTTCGCATACGGTTGCATCCGTTTCCAACAATTCCGTCTGCTACATCATCATTTTAGCATCACTTGATTTCGTCAATTCTATCAATTTCGCCTGTAGAGAACAATTCTGCGAGAATATTTTTTACCCAAAATTAAAATCCCTTTTTCTTTGTTTATGCGTATCAAATTTTGATACCCCTGAGAGTGATTTATTTTCATTCTCAGGGGTATTCTATTCTGCGGTTTCGTCATATTTCGAATCCGTCTGTGATTCCGGTCAGCCTTGAGTTATCCTTCTTTACATAGTACCTTTCGGTTATCTCTGTAGTGGTGTGTCCAAGGATGTCGGCTACCGCTTTTATGTTTAGTGTTTTTATGCTTCCGTCAGCACACTTTGTTCCGTTGATTAGCTTGGTGGCGAAGGTGTGTCTGAATGCATGGAGTCCTTTTGTTTCTATTCCTGCA
>JAFYXI010000059.1 GCA_017546245.1 Clostridia bacterium
AGCGCATTTTTCAAATATAATTAAAGAAAGACCTGACGGAAAAGGCGGTATGGCAGTTTGCGATACATTTGATAACTGTACAATTTTCTGTACTACACTAAATGCCGACGGTGATGAAATACCGATGACATTTGAAACAAAACGTATGAGTCCCGGTTCAACAAACCGCTGGTTCTTCGAGATTTATGGTATGGACTGCAGCGCACGTTTTTCAAGTGATGATGCCAACGCATTTTACTATACTTCTTCATGGGGCAAAGAGCAGTCATGGAATCGTATTATCATTGGTTATAAACCAATGCTTCCTACAATTACCGGTCCTATTTTTGAATTTGGCTTTACTGATGCTATGCAGCAGCAGATTGCGGCGTTTATGCTTGAATATTCGGGAGAAACCGTTCCGTTTGGTCTGTTCACTCCTGAAGAAACTGTGCTTTCGCACACTTTAGCAACTGCGGCACTTAAATCTTTCTACAATAAGACAGTAGAAATTATTGACTAATAAAGTTTGATTATTGCGAGGGAATAACATGAATAAAAAAATTGCTTTTGTTTGTTTTGGTGAAGTAAATACTCCTGTTGACAGGCTTAATTTAAAACACGACGAAGGTCTTTCGGTTATAAAAAATCTTGGATACGAGGTTTTTGACGGAGGGCTTGTAATTGACGATTCGGAGTATAAAACTGCAGATGCCGCGATTGAAAAAATCAGCGGCAAGGATTTTGCAGCATTGGTTGTATGCGTTGCAGGATGGGTTCCCACACACGCGGTTGTCCGTGTAACAGATAAGTTCAGACACATACCTATGCTTTTGTGGGGACTTTGCGGATGGAAAGAAAACGGCAGAATTATAACAACAGCAGAGCAGGCAGGAACTACTGCAATAAGACCTGCATTTGAAGCCTTGGGGTATTCTTTTAAATATGTGTATAACATTATCGGAAAGGATTATCCTTTAAAGAAAATAAATGCATTTTTAATGGCCTGCTGTGCTAAAAAAGCATTAAGAAGTGCTAAAGTCGGCACAATGGGTTACCGCGATATGCTTCTTTACGGTACTCAGTTTGAGGGCAACAGCATGAGAGGTCAGATAGGTGTCGAGGTAGAGCCGTTTGAAATGCTCGAAATGGTGCAGAATATCGAAAAGCTTTCTGACAAAGATATTCAATACGGTGTTAATTTTGTAAAGTCAAACTGGAAATTCGAAAAAGAATGTGACGACAGTGTTATCGAAAACGGAGTTAAGTATGCTCTTGCTATAGCAATGAAGATAAAAGAGCGCGGCTGGGAAGCAATAACACTTATAGATGTTGATGGTATGAAAAAGCTTTTAGGCTTTCCGCCTGCAATGGTATTTATGCTTTTAGAGCATTATTGCGGAGTTCTTACCATACCCGAAAACGATATTATGGGTGCGGTTACGCAGCTTGCTATGAAATATCTTACAGAGCAGATTGTACCTTATCTTGAATACTATGAATTTTTTGAAGAAAGTATGTTAATAGGCGTTCCCGATTTTGTGCCAAAGGCAGTTACTGACGGTGATGTTACCGTTCTTCCGGCGGCTTTTGGGTTGCTAAATTCTTCGCTTTTAAACGTGTCTAAAGTAAAGACGGGCTATGTGACTTGCGCAAGAATTTATTATCTTAACGGCAAGTATAAAATGCACGTTTATACCGCAGAGACTAAAACTCCTCCGGCGTGGAACGAATACGGATGGGATGACCCCGCTCCGCAGCTCCCGAGTCTTGAGGTATTTCCTGACAGCTGCACAGTTGAAGAATTTGCGCAGAATGTTGCAGGTCAGCACGTTTTGGTTGCATACGGTGACTTTGCAGAAGAAATTAAAGATTTTTGTAAGCTTATGGATATTGAGCTTATTATGTAACAGGAGAAATTAAAATGTATTTAGGAATTGATTTAGGCAGTACAAATATAAAGGCGGCACTTTATGATGCGGATATGAATTTAAAGGACCGTCGCAGCATTCCCGTATCTTATGCAAGAGAAAACGGATTTGTAGAGTTTGATGCTAAAGCATATACTGAAGATTTAATTTCTTTGCTTGCCGCAATGCTTAAGGAAAATAAAGTTGATTCTGTTAATGAAATGGCTTTTACCGGTCAGGCAGAGTCATTGGTGGTAGTAGATAAAGCAGGAAAACCGCTGATGAATGCAATTTCGTGGATGGACGAACGCTCAAAAGACGAGTGCGCAGAGCTTGAAAAGCTTTTTACACAGGCAGAATGTGAAAGTGTTACAGGTCAGCAGGCAGTTCTTCCTACGTGGCCTGCTACAAAAATATTGTGGCTTAAAAAGCACAGACCTGATGTTTTTGAAAATGCGCAGACCTATATGCTTTTAAAAGATTATGTGGTATTTTATCTGACCGGCAATATGCTGTCTGATATGTCGATTGCGACCTTTTCTTTTTACTTTGATATTTATAAAAAATGCTACTGGAAGAAGATGCTTGATGCAATCGGTATAGACGAGGATAAGCTTCCTCCTCTTGCAGAGCCTTGCTCAGTAGCCGGAAATCTGAAGAAAAATATTTCAGAAATGCTGGGCTTAAAAGCGCCTGCCAAAGTAAATGCAGGAACTCTTGACCATTTTGCAGGAATGATAGGAACGGGAAATATCGAAGAGGGAAAGATAACACTTTCTACCGGAACAGTTATGGCAATGGCAACATTTTCAAAGAAGGATGCTTCTGATATAAGGGGCATTGCTATGCACTACGGTTTTATTCCCGATACACATATTATGCTGCCCGTTGCCGAAAGCGGCGGAGTAAGTCTTGAGTGGTTTAAAACTTCCTGTATGCCGAATGTAAGATTTAAAGAAATAGACGAGAAGATAAAGGAAAGAAAGAGAAATAAAATTTTATTTCTTCCGTATCTTGTCGGAGCAAATTCTCCTGAATTTGACAGCCGTGCGACCGGTGTGTTCTGGGGGTTAAGAGGAGAGCACGATGCTTTTGATATGGCATATGCCGTAATGGAGGGTGTGGCATTTCTTCTTAAAAAGAACTGTAAATATATCGAAAAGAACGGCTCAGAGATTAAATCAATTATTGCTACCGGCGGCGGAGCAAAAAGCGACGTGTGGTGTCAGCTTCAGGCCGATATTACAAACCTTCCGATTATGATTCCGAAGGAGAAAGAAGCAGCTTGTTTGGGCGCGGCAATAATTGCGGCAGTAAGTGACGGTAAAATTGAAAGCTTTAAAAAGACCGCAGAGTTAATTGAATTTGAAAAGACATTTATACCATCAGAAAACAGTGAACTGAATAAAAAATATGAAAAGTTTAATAAGCTTTATGAATTTTCGTGTGAGTTAGAATAAAAGGAGGAAATAAAAATGAGTAAAATTAAAATCGGCTGGGCAGAAGACACACTTGTTCCCGAGGGGCTTAAGGTAAACCTTGCAGGACAGTTTTTTGAACGAATTTCAGAATACGTAGAGTCAGAAATAACGGCAACAGCAATGGCTGTAGAAGCTGACGGTGAACAAATGATAATGATTTCTGCAGATATGACGAGTGTTCCCGGTTATCTTATGGTTATGGTAAGAGAAAAATTTGCAGATATATGCAAGGAGGTTGACCCGAAAAAAATTATAATCGCGGCTACCCATACACATACATCTCATACAATTGCAGATAAAAATGCTAAAACAGGTTTGAGTGTGGCAAGACAGATTCTTTCTGAGTTTTTACCTGAAGGCAAAACTTACGAAAACCTTGTTACGGCAGATGACAGCGTGATGAAACCGGTGGATGCCTGTGAATTTGTTGCAAATCAGATTGCACTTGCGGCAAAAAATGCTTGGGAAAATCGCGAAGAGGCACTCTATGCCAATGAATTCGGCCGTGCAGCGGTTGGAATGTGCCGAAGAGTTTGCTACAATGACGGAAGTGCACAGATGTGGGGCGATGCAGACACCGCAACCTTTACAGCTTTAGAGGGCGGTAACGATTCGGGTATAGAGCTTATTTATACCTTTGACAAAAACAAAAAACTTACAGGTGTTGTTGCAAACATTGCCTGCCCTGCACAAATTTTAGAGCAGAGAAGCTTTATTTCGGCAGACTTCTGGGGCAGAGCAAAGGCAAACATTCGTGAAAAATTAGGAAAAGATGTTTATCTTCTCGGTTTAGGCGGAGCAGGCGGCGACCAGTGTCCGCGTGACCTTATAAGATGGGTAGAGCCTGAAACCCCGATTGATGACCCAAATGTAAAAAGACCTAATCCTAAAAAACGCAAGGCAGACCCGTCTATGTATGATATATCGGGCTGCAACAGAGTGGGTAAAAGAATTGCAAACGAGATTGTTTCTGTTTTTGAAGAAATAGAAGAATATAAAGATACAGCTGTGTTTAAGCATATGGTGCTTGATTTAGACCTTCCGCTTCGTAAGGCAACAATTGAAGACTATAACAACGCGGTAAGAGAGCTTGAATATTACGTAGAAAAAAATAAGGATAAAGAATACTTTAACTTTGAGGATAATGCAAAAATGCACGTATATTCAGGAACCATTGCCCGTTACAGAAGTCAGCAGTTTAAAGAAATTTATACAATTGAATCTCATATAATCCGTTTTGGCGATGTTGCATTTTCTACAAATCCATTTGAGCTTTTCCTTGATTTCGGAAACAGAATTAAAGCAAGAAGCAATGCCGTGCAGACCTTTATCGTACAGCTTGCATGCGGACAATGCGGTTATTTGCCGACCGAAAAGGCAGAAAAAGCAGGTCACTACAGCGCATATATAAGCAGCGGTAATGTAGGCCACGAAGGCGGAGATATGTTCGTACGTAAAACAGTAACAGAAATTAACGAAATGTTTAAGTAAGAGAAATTTATGCTGCTTTAATCTAAGGAGATGTTTAAATTGCGATTTCTCGCACAGCCAAAAGGTGTACGTTTTTCAAATAAAGATATGATAGTGTTCTTTTTGCCGATATTTTTTGAACAGCTGATGCTGGCAGGGCTAAGTGTTGCAGATACCTTTATGGTATCTGCAAAGCTTGGCACTACAGCACTTGCCGGAGTAGCACTTGTAAACAGACTTGATACCTTTGCAAAACAATTTGTTCTTGCTCTTGCTCAGGGCGGAAGTGTAGTACTTGCCCAGTACATAGGAGCAGAAGACGAAGAGCATGCGCAAAAATCGCTTAAAAATAACATACAGATAGTTGTAGGCTTAGGTGTTGTTTTCATGCTGTTAATGGTATTTTTCAAAAAACAGTTTATAACTCTGTTTTTTGGAGGAGCAGGACAGGATGTTCTTGCGGTAACACTTAAGTATTTTTCTATTACTGCATTTTCATATCCCTTTGTAGCACTTTACTATGCATCAAGCTCGCTTTTTCGTGTAATGGGCGAAAGTAAAATTCCGTTTATTGGTTCGGTTGTTATGATGGGATTAAATTTAGGGCTGAAATATATATTTATTTTTAAACTCAATATGGGTGTTACCGGAGCAGCTCTTTCAACCTTGCTTGCAATGGGAATAACGGGAACATTGCTTTTACTAAGACTTACATTAAAGCGTAACAAGGTGCGCCTTGTAAAACCGTTAAAGCCTGATTTTGATATGGTGATGTCTGCAAGAATTCTTAAGATTTCTGTTCCTAACGGACTTGAACAGGCTATGTTTCAGCTTGGTGCGCTTATTCTTGCAGGGTTAGTATCCGGTCTTGGTGAGGATGCAATTAATGCGGACCAGCTTGCAAGAAACCTCACTCCGTTGGTTTACGGAATATCTTCAGCATTTGTTGCACTTATGCTGATGGTTGTAGGTCAGTGTCTTGGCGCAGGTGATATAGAAGAAGCTGAGCGATATAAAAAGCACATAATAAAAATGAATCATTTTTTTGTCGCAGTTATGGGAGTTGTTTTTATAATAATTGCAAAGCCGCTTATTTCCATATTTAAAGTTTCGCCGCAGTCAGAGGAATGGACATTTTACATTGTGGTGCTTTATACAATAGGCTCCGCATTGTTTTATCCGAAAAGCTTTGCAACACCTTCAGCACTTCGTGCTGCAGGCGATACAAAGTTTGTAATGGTTGTTTCTGCAGCATCAATGTTTGCATTCAGAATCGGCTGTGCATATATTTGTGTACATCTGTTTAATATGAGTGTAGTTGGCATATGGGTTGCTATGGTTTCTGACTGGGTAATAAGATTGATAATTTTTGAGCATAGATTTAAAAAAGGCAAGTGGAAAAATAATCAGGTTATTTAAAATAAAGGGACTGTCTTGATAATCATTTTTTATAAATATTTATGCACGAAATATTGTAGGGAAAGCATTAATGCGTTCCGTGGAATGGATAAATCCATTCCCTACAACCAAACCTTGCATAATTATTCGCTATATATGATTATTGAGACAGCCTCTTTTATTTGCGTTAAATCCGGCAGGCGGTAAGCTGCAAATTAACTGATGAGCAGAACGCGGCTTTTGCCGCGTGTCAAGAGTTTTTCAGAAAGTGAAAAACGTCTGAAAATACACAAAATATACTGTCTAATAAGATTGTAACAAAAAAAGACTGTACATTATCCTTAAAATATGCTATAATGCTTTTAATGTTGTTTTATTAATATTTAAAAGGAGATTGACCATGCTGTATATTATATCACCTGAAAAAAAGCAATACAAAGCAAATCTTCACTGTCACAGCACATTGTCTGATGGTAAGAAAACACCCGAAGAATTAAAAAAAATGTACAAAGAAAAAGGATATTCCATACTTTCAATTACCGACCATGAAATACCTAAAAATCATTCTGAATTAAATGACGGACAGTTTATCGCTATTACGGGTTACGAAGCCTATATACGAAATAATAAAGAATGCAGGTACGATGTGTACGGCAAGGAAATACATATAAATCTTTTTGCGCGAAATCCTGAAAATGAGTCTATAGTATGCTATAATCCCAATTATTGTAAATATATTACAGATAAAGAAAAAGAACAATATGATAAAGTCGGTTCGCAAAAAAACAGAGAGTATAGCATAGAATATATAAATGATTTTGTAAAAACAGCAAAAGAAAACGGATACATAGCTGCGTACAATCACCCTTGGTGGTCTTTTGAGGACGAAGCCGATATTCTTGCTTATGACGGATTTTTCAGTATGGAAATCTGTAATTACAGCGCATATCTGATAGGTCGACTTGAATATAGCGGTGCGTTGTACGACAAAATGCTTTTAAACGGCAAACACATTTTTTGTCACGGCTCTGATGACAATCATAATGCTGCTTGCGAAGATAGTCGTGAATACGATTCTTTTGGTGCGTTTACAATGATTATGCCCGAAGAATTTAACTATAATTCGGTATTTAACGCCTTAGAAAAAGGAGAATTTTATTCTTCGATGGGGCCTTTGTTTAAAGAAATTTCGATGGAAGGAAACAAAATTCATATTGAATGCTCAGATGTAATACAGATAAACGTATTTACAGGAAGCAAATCACCAAAAAGAAAATATAGTCCTGTGGGCGAAACAATAACCTCTGCTGATTTTGAAATTGATGACAGAGCAAAGTATGTTCGTGTATCTGTTATGGATGAATATGGCAGACATGCCGATACAAGAGCTTTTTTCAGAAACGAACTTGAGTTTTAACCGGCGGAGGGAAAAATTAAGATAAATTAACCGTCTGTAATTTGTTTCGCTTTAGGGATAATGTGAGACCGTCACATTGTAGTATTTTCATCATCGTTGATAATTGTACAGACAAACTGCTGAAATTTATCTGCTTTCGTTGACAAAAAAGAAATTTTGGTGTATAATGTATTATAATTAAAAATTTGGCAAACCAATCGAAAGGTTGGGACGCAAAGCTTAAGAGACTAAAGTTTTAACTATGTCAGTCAGCTGCAACCGTAAAGCAATCTTTAGATTGTTCTATTGTTGTGGCTTTTTTTGTATTTATAATTATTTGACTATGCATCGGAGGAATTAAAAATGGACAATACTCTAGCAATTATATTTGAAATAGTATTACTGGTTTTTAATGTTTTGATATTTATGCAGCTCACGGTTTTGAAAAAAGATAATATATTTACGAAAGTGCTTATGTATGCAGGTTCGGTGCTGATTCTCGGTATTTATTTTGTTGCTACATACTTTTTCAAAATGCCGGAAGCGCTTGCATCCTTTGTTTTTGTAACCATACCGACAGCGGTGTTCTTCTGGATACTATCAAAATATAAAGACACAAGGTTTTTTACAACCTTTTGCTTTTTAGATACGGTAACTTATGTTATTGCGTTCTTTTCAAGAGCTGTCGAGCTTGTGTAGGGACAGACTGTGGGAGCAGTCGGTTATGTAATTGCCTGTGTACTTATGGCGGTTATATACTTTAGGGGTAAAACATATTTTAAAAGATACAGATTACTTGTGGATAAGGTTAAAGACGGCTGGGGAGCGATGGCTGTTGCAACCTTTCTGATTTATGTGATGCTTATTTTCATTGCAACAAATCCGAAGCCTCTTGCCCAGAGAGTTGAGTATTTGCCGAACTTTGCAATCGTTTCGGTTACGGTGCTTGCCTTTTACGGCGTGTTTATTACAAGTCTTGTTCAGAAAAGAAAGCTCAGCGAGCTGAACATTCAGCTTATGGAAGAAAAGAAATGGCATACCATAGCATATCAGGACGGACTTACAAAGCTTGATAACCGTATGTCTTATATGGAGAGAATTAACACCATTGAACGCGAAATGTCTGAAAACGACATTCTGCACGCGGTGATAATGGACATCGATAATTTCAAAAGAATTAACGACTCTCTCGGTCATCATTTCGGAAATATTACACTTCAGAAAACGGCAGATTTTATCCGTAAATATTTTCCGCAAGAAAGTTATGAGTCATTTCGTATCGGCGGTGATGAATTTGCAGTCATAGCAAAGAATGTTTCATCACATGATATTGACACGCATATTAAGCATCTTGAAAAAATCAGCGGGGGAGAAATAGGATGTACTCTTTCCATCGGATTTACACAGGTTGTTTTCGGTCAGAACAGAGCTTTAGAAACAGCCTTTGAGCTTGCCGATCAGAATATGTATTCTATGAAAGAAGCAAAGAACAAGAAATAAAATATATACTTGATATATACTCTGCCTGCGGAGCAACGCAAGCTGTTTCGCGGGAGGCATTTTGTTATGGCAGAAAATAATTTGATTAGAGGTGTGTTAAGTGAAGAATAAATTACAGAATATAATTCAAATTAACAAAGTTTTAGAGCGGCAAGAAAAGAGATTTAAAGAATATGATTGTATCTGCTGTGATTTAAATTGCGGCACGGCAAAGCATTTTCCGCTGTCTGACCGTATAAAGTGGCTGCAGACTGAAAGACATTTTAAGTCTATTGCTCCGGTTATAGAACTGATGTCACAAAGAGATAAATATACAGGCGAACACTCAGTACGTGTTGCTCTTATAACATATCGTATCTGTATGCTTATTGAAATGAGTAAGTATTACAGAAAAATGATAACCCTTTCTGCGTTTACTCACGACATTGGAAAAATCAGTATTCCTGACGGTATACTTAATAAAGAAGGTCCTCTTACTGATGAAGAGTACGAAGAAATAAAGCATCATCCGCAGGATGGTGCAGAGCTTCTTAAAAAGCAGGAAAAGTACAGTCATATCAAAGATGGTGTAATGTATCATCACGAGCGCTGGGACGGCAAAGGCTATCCAACCGGTGCGGCAGACGAACAGATACCATTTTCGGCAAGGGTTATTGCAATCGGAGATTCTGTTGATGCAATGATGAGCGACAGACCTTACAGAAAAGCTCTTACAAACGCAGAGTGTTATGCAGAGATAGAGAAAAATTCCGGTATAATGTACGACCCCAGACTTGTTAAAATAGTGCTTGAAAATTGGAAATACATCATTGACGGAATATATGATTGAAATAATTTTAAGCAGAACCTTGTAAATATAAGTTAAGGAGGAAAAAATTATGAAATTAACAAGAATGTATAAATTAACGGCATGGCTGCTGGCAATGGTTATGCTTATAACATTACTTCCGTTAACTGCATTTGCGGCAGAGTGGGCGATTTGAATTTTGAAGCAACCTCCGGTGACGGAATTATTACCGTAACCTGGGATGAACTCGAAGAAAAAGACGTCAGCTATGTTGTATATTCTTCCGATGCTGACGTGTTTTCCTATACCATTGATGAGCTTCTTGATGCCAATAAAAAATACGATATTAAAATATGTGCAGTAAATTCTGTCGGTTACGGTAAATACGGAGTTTTCGGAACTGCTCCCGAAATTACGGGAATATCATTTAAAACAGACAGTACAGCATATAACGCAGAAACAAATACATTCACCGTGTCGCAAACCGAACCTTTTGTTGTATATCTTACAGGTGCAAATTTTGAAAGCGTTGATGAAAGCTTTTTAAATTATGTACATTTTGGTTTTGTGCCGTCGGTTGAAAAGTCGGAGAACGTGCTCGGCGCATCGCTTTCTGAATTTAAAGAAGCAGGCATTACGGCAGATATTGACAGCAATGAAAATAAAATAAGCCTTACCTTTGATTATGCTGCAATAGTCGGATTTCTCGGTGATGAAAGTGCTTTTGAGGGTATTGGCTACGGTGATATAAATTCTTTTAATGAAGATGATATAATAGCGGTAAATATTGCTGCTGAAGCTTTAAAAAAGGAATTTTCAGATGTTCATCTTATAAACCATTGGGCAAAAGACAATATTGATTATGTTTATGAAAACGGCCTGATGAACGGAACTGACGAAACACATTTTGCTCTCGATATGCCATTAACAAGAGCAATGCTTGTTACAATCCTTTACAGAGTTGAAGGAGAGCCGCAGGTATCGGGAATAACCAGCTATGCAGATTTAAAGGCAGGACAATATTATCTTGATGCAGTATGCTGGGCACAGTTAAGTAATATTGCAAACGGCATCAGCGATACGGAGTTTGTGCCGAACGACAATATCACGCGTGAGCAGATTGCAGCTATAATGTTCAGATATGCACAGTATAAGGGATATGATTTAAGCGCAGGAGAAAATACAAACATTCTCTCTTATGATGATTTTAGTGCTGTTTCAGAATACGCAATATCTTCTATACAGTGGGCATTGGGTTCAGGTCTTATGAAAGGCAAATCAGCTTCAACACTAAACCCAAAGGAAAATGCAACAAGAGCCGAAGCTGCGGCAATTCTGGAAAGATTTATAAAATCTGATTTTGAAGAAGCAGGACACGAATGTGAAGAAATTGCAATTCTTTATACAAACGATGTTCACTGCGGAATAGAAGACAACATCGGCTATGCAGGTCTTGCGGCATATAAAAAGGAAACCGAAGCTCTTTATGACTATGTAACCCTCGCAGATTGCGGCGATGCAGTCCAGGGAGATTTGGTGGGTACTGTATCAGACGGCGAATATATCGTTGATATTATGAATGAGCTTGACTATGATTTTGCAGTTTTAGGAAATCATGAATTTGATTACGGAATGGAGCAGCTTTCAAGCCTTATAGAAAAATCAAACGCACAGTACCTCGGCTGTAACATCAGCTATACAGGTAAAAATAAAAATCTGCTTGAAAAAGTAAAACCTTATAAGATACTTGAATACGGAGATACAAAGGTTGCCTTTATCGGTGTTACAACCCCTGAAAGCTATACCAAATCAACTCCCACATACTTTATGGAAGACGGTGAGTATGTGTATGAGCTTGAAAGAGGAAATGACGGAAAAGACCTCTATGACAATGTTCAGAAATATGTTGATGAGTGTGAAAATCAGGGTGCAGATTACATAATTGTTTTAGCACACCTGGGCGATGCAGAAGAATCCTCTCCCTACACATCGGTTGAACTGATTGAAGCGACTGATGGCATTGATGTTGTGCTTGACGGTCATTCTCACAGTCGACACATCAATCCCGTCATCTGTGGTTCTTGATGAAAACGACAACTTTGCGAAAGTTTCGGGTGAGCGCCGTGTAAAGGATATTATGGTGCTTGGGGAAAATGAAGAATATGTTTCTATTGATGCCGGAAAAATTTACACACTTGCTTCTCATAACTATCTGCTCAAAGCAGGAGGAGACAATTATACAGGCTTTACCGATAACGAATTTATCATAAGCGAGGGTATTTCCGATTATCAGATAATTACAGATTATATCACAAATGTCCTCAGAGGAAATCTGAGCGCAAAATATGCAGAAACAGAAGGAAGAATCGTTGTAAAATAGAGGAATATTGTTAAAATAAAAAATGTAGCAAGGGGACGTTCGGGCGTCTCCTTGTTTTTTGTTAAGCACCTATGCAAAACAGTATTTCTGTCTTTTAAACTGGTTATATAAAATTCTTCTATATTGACATTTGATATATATTCAGTTTTATTATATAATAAATAAAAAATCTTATAGAGGAGCTTTAAAAATGAAAACAAACACACAAAAAATTGTAACGGCATCAATGCTTGCAGCACTTTGCTGCGTAGCAACAATGATTATCAAAATACCGTCTCCGCTTAAGGGGTACCTTAATTTAGGTGACTGCGTTGTACTTCTTTCAGGCTGGCTTTTAACACCGGCATACGGATTTGCTGCTGCAGGCATAGGCTCTGCACTTGCAGATTTATTTTCAGGATATGTTATATATGCTCCGGCCACTTTTATAATTAAAGGCATTATGGCAATTATTGCACATTTTTGTTTTAAGGGTTTACATAATAAAATTGGTAACACTCTTTCAAGAATTATCGGAGGAATATTGGCAGAGCTTGAAATGATTTTCGGATACTTTGTATTTGAAGGATTTATGTACGGATTTGCTCCGTCTGCGGTGAATATTCCCGCAAACTCAATACAGGGTATCGCAGGTATTATTATAGGAATAATTCTTGTTAAGATATTTGAAAAATCAAAGATGTTTTAACGGTAAAATTATATTTGATATGACAAAACACAGGGTGAACTTAAACAGTCACCTTGTGTTTGAATTTTGTCAAGCTGTTAGAAGAAAGTAATAGTTATCCACATGCTAAAAGTGTTACTCTGCTTTTTTAGGGGACAGTATCACGCAGATTTTTTTGAACTTGTGCGCTCTAAAGATAAAAACAAGGTTTTTGATTGCGTATACGACTATGGTTTTTACGGAGTGTACGATGGAAAATACTTATCTCATTAAACCAAATCCTGACTGAAAATAAATTCGTAGCCGTTTTCAGAAATAAGCTTTGCCATCATTAAAAGCTTGTCTTCGTAGTCGGGCTGATACGCAAAATAATCAGGATAAAAATACTGCTCGTGTGTACCTGTACAAAGAAATTCCTTATCTGATGCAGCAGAAAGGATGTTAAAAAATTCTTCTTTAGTTGAAAGATTCAAGCAGCCGGCATTTCCTAAATCCTTAAACTTAAGTCCGGTTTCTTTGTCGGTTATATAATCAAAGTTATCTCTTGTTCTGTCTCTTTCTTCTTCGCTGATATGGTTATAACCGCAAAGAGATTTTGCTATTGCCTTATCATTTGATTCCCTTACAAATATGCTTGTTTCGGGCTTTCTGTTACACAAAAGACGAGCTGCGTGACCGTATGGAAGACTTGATGCATCACCGTTGTATTCTATCTTTTTGCCGTATGTAGCACTTAAAAGCTTTATTCCGCAGTCTCTTAATGCTAAGC
>JAFYXI010000060.1 GCA_017546245.1 Clostridia bacterium
GTGGGATGTAGAAAAAAGCGCAGAACACGCAAAGCAAATATTAAATTAAATTTGTAGGGGAGGGTCTCTGTGCCCTCCCGAATAAATTGTTGCAAAAATGTCAGTCAATAAGCCCTGCCGGGTGGGTCTTCTTTTGATTGCAAAAGAAGCAAAACAAAGGGGGGATTTCGATTCCCCCCCTTTAACCCCCTTAAAACGACACAAGGCTCTGCCTTGGAACCGTTACCGCTTAGTGCAGGACGGAAAACAATATAAATTTTAAACATTATGCACAGACGGTAAGTTTTATCACTTATATATAAGCATAATTTCATATATAAAAAGCGCAGGGGATACCCCTGCGCAAATTTATTCTTATTAATATGAAAAATCTTCGGGCTTTTTATCTGCTCTGCCGAAATAGTACAGAATTGCATCAACCGTACGACGTGATGCGAAGCCGTCACCGTACGGATTGACTGCATGTGACATTTTATCGTATTCTGCCTTATCATCTAAAAGACTGTTTGCAAGTGATAAAATGACTTCTTCATCAACTCCTGCAATCTTAACTGTTCCTGCATCTACCGCCTCGGGACGTTCGGTCTCGTTACGCAAAACTAAAACAGGCTTGCCGAGCGACGGTGCTTCTTCCTGCAATCCGCCCGAATCAGTCATAACCATATAGCAGCGCGCCATAAGATTATGCAGCTCTTCAACATCCATCGGGTCAATTAAGTGTATTCTGTCGTGGCCGCCTAAAATTTTAAACGCAACCTCGCGGACAGCCGGATTTAAGTGCACAGGATACACAACCTCGACATCGGGGTGGCTGTCTACCGCACGTTTAATGGCTCTGCATATATTATGAAGCGGCTCTCCCAGATTTTCTCTTCTGTGTGCAGTTACCAAAATAATGCGTTTATTTTCATAATCTAATGTCTGTAAAAATTCATTTGCAAAGACATAATCTTCTTCAACTGTTGCTTTTATTGCATCTATTACCGTGTTTCCGGTGATGTAGATAAGCTCTTCGTCAACCTGCTCGCGCAAAAGATTCTGCTTATTATTCTGTGTCGGTGCAAAGTATATGTCTGTAAGCGCTGTTGTAAGCTTGCGGTTCATTTCTTCGGGGAACGGTGAATATTTATCGTAGGTTCTTAAGCCTGCTTCAACGTGGCCGACCTTTGTTTTGCAATAAAATGCAGCCAATGCCCCTGCAAAGGTTGTTGATGTATCGCCATGAACCAGAACAATATCAGGCTCTACCTTTTTTATTACCTCTTCTAATCCGGTAAGCGATTTTGATGTTATACCCGACAAGGTCTGTGCCTGCTGCATTATGTTTAAGTCGTAGTCGGGGGTTATATCAAAACGCGCGAGTACCTGGTCGAGCATCTGTCTGTGCTGTGCCGTTACGCATACTATTGATTCTATTTCATCTCTTGATTCAAGCTCTTTAACAAGCGGTGCCATTTTAATAGCTTCGGGTCTTGTGCCGAATACTGTCATTACTTTTAATTTATTCATAAAATGCCTCCGGATTTTTTATTTATTCTTAGAGGATATATTTAAAAGAAGATACACATTTTGCATATCTTCTTTTTTGACTTAATTTTGCTCGTTATCATCATTTGAACGTACAAAAACAACAGGTCCGTCGGCTTGAGGTTCGTCGGATTCATTTGTTTTTTCCGGTTCGGTTTCATTTGAATTAACGTGATTTACAACTCCTACGGTGATGACCAAGAACAATACCACCGAAAAAATTAAAATCATTGCCCGGGTTAAGCCCGAAAGCAGAATAACTATTCCGCTTATTGCAAGCATCGCAGACAAGCCGTATAAAATAATTACGGTTTTGCGATGTGAAAAGCCTTTATCTATGAGTCTGTGATGAAGATGACCTCTGTCGGGAGTCATTATGCCCTGACCTTTTGCAAGTCTTCTTAAAATTGCAAAGGTTGTATCAAAAATAGGCAGACCCAGAACCAAAAACGGAACCATAAACGCCACATACGTTTTAAACGGGCCCTGAATTGATATGCAGGCTAATATAAAGCCCAAAAATGTTGAGCCGGTATCGCCCATAAATATTTTTGCAGGATTAAAGTTATACGGTAAAACTCCGAAGCAAGCACCTGCCAGCGCCGCCGCCAAAACAAGCAGAGTAAGGCTTGTATTATGCGAAATTAACAGTATTGACAAAAGCGCAACCGCCGCAATTGATGATACGCCGACAGCCAGACCGTCTAAGCCGTCAATCAAGTTAACGGCATTGGTAATGCCCACAATCCAGATAATACTTGCACCGATCGACAGCCACTCGGGCAGTCTTATAAGCTCATCGGGCGAGAACGGATTCGAAATTGCAAAAACTCTTACATTTAAGAAAACAGGAATAGCCGCAGCTAAAATCTGAACAATAAATTTAAGCTTGGCAGGCAAGGGCTTTCTGTCATCAAATATACCCAAAACCGTTATTATTATGCTGCCGATAAGCATTCCTGTTAATCCCCAGTTTATGCTGCCGGACGGAAGTGTAAATTCGCTGAAGCACAGCACTGCTACAAAAAAACCGTAAAAAATAGCAAGTCCGCCTAAAAGAGGCATCGCCTTTTTATGCATACGGCGCTTGTCTTTGGGAACATCGACTGCACCGATTTTAAATGCCAGCTTTATTACGAGTGGAGTTGCCGCATAAGATATTATAAGTGCCACTATAAACGCAAACGTAATGTTAAGTCCGCCTGTGTTTGACATTAATATTCACTCCTCATTTGTTTAAAACAAAATTATATTGTTTTTTAAATACGATTCGAATATTTAAGCATTATTATACAGAATTATATACCTAAATGTAAAATTTGTCAATAAAAATGGAAAGTAGATTACTGATAAATATAGTCAAACAGGCCGAGGCGGTTTGCCTCAGCCTGCTTTTTTTATTTGTGTCGCAACAACAGAGCCTGCAAGGTGCACCAAATTTATATGTAAAAACAAAAAAGGTGCACCGAGAGCCGATGCACCGAAAAATGCACGACTCCTTGTTTGCGATACAAGTTTCAACAACTCAGCGAGCATGTGAAAATAGAGTATGCATTTTTACCTAAAGACATAAAAATACATGCTTTCACTGAATTATTAACCTGTATCGCAAGACAAATTATACCATATATTAAAATAAAAATCAAGCTATTGTTTTTTAGGTTTTAAAGCATTGCCCAAAAACCTATAATCTTGACATTTATTTTTGTAAAAAGTATAATATATAAAAAAGATATAATAGAAAGGATATTCTATGAATATTTTAGCAATAGGTGATATAGTAGGCGATTCGGGAAC
>JAFYXI010000061.1 GCA_017546245.1 Clostridia bacterium
CCGATCTCTGTTCTCATCTGACCTCTGAGCTTAGCATCAAGGTTAGAAAGCGGTTCGTCCATCAAGAACACTTTTGGTTCACGAACGATCGCACGACCTAAAGCAACACGCTGTCTCTGACCGCCTGATAAAGCCTTCGGCTTTCTGTCAAGCAAGTGCTCGATATCGAGGATTCTTGCAGCCTCGGTAACTCTCTTTTTAATTTCATCTTTCGGCATTTTTCTGAGTTTAAGACCAAATGCCATGTTATCAAATACTGTCATATGCGGATAAAGAGCGTAGTTCTGGAAAACCATCGCAATATCTCTATCCTTCGGAGCAACATCGTTAACGAGTTTGTCGCCGATGTACAGTTCGCCTTCTGAAATTTCTTCCAGACCTGCGATCATTCTAAGAGTTGTCGATTTACCGCAGCCCGAAGGACCAACCAAAACGATAAACTCTTTATCTTCAATATCTAAATTGAAATCACTTACAGCTGTAACGCCGCCGGCGTATCTCTTATAGATACCCTTAAGATTTAGACCTGCCATTGTGTGAAACCTCCTCATAGTTTTCGACTAACCTTTTACACTAGATATGATACCATAATTCAAAACAAAATGTTAGTCGCTTTTTAACCAAAATTTTAAAAATTTATTTAGCAACATTGCATAAAAACATTTTTTAATCTGTTTTTCGGCTTACATTGCCTCTTTTATGCTGAGTGAAATTCGTTTTTTAGCAACATCTAAGTCAATAATTTTTACTTTTACAATATCACCGACCGACAAAGCCTCCATAGGATGCTTTATAAACTTGTTGCTAATCTGCGATACGTGAACAAGACCGTCCTGATGCACTCCAATGTCAACAAACGCACCAAAGTCAATTACGTTTCTTACTGTTCCGGAAAGCACCATGCCCACACTCAGGTTTTCAATGGATAAAAGGTCAGAACGAAGCATGGGTTTAGGCAGCTCGTCACGAGGGTCTCTTCCCGGTTTTATAACAGCATCAATAATATCTTTTAAGGTGGGAACACCTATACCTAAACTATCTGCTAAAGTCTGCACTCCGTCCTGCTTTATTTTTTCTAAAAACTCAGCTTTGTGCTGTACAATCTCTTCGACCGAAAAACCTGCGTTTTCAGCCAGAGCCTTTGCCGCCTGATATGATTCAGGATGAACCGAGGTATTATCCAAAGGATTTTTACCATCAGGAATTCTTAAAAATCCTGCACATTGCTCAAATGCTTTCTGACCAAGCTTTGCTACCTTTAATAATTGCTTTCTGTCCTGAAATTTTCCGTTTTCTTCACGATATGCCACAATGTTTTTGGCAATAGATGCATTTATACCTGCAACGTGCGATAAAAGCGACGGCGATGCTGTATTTAAGTCAACACCTACGCTGTTAACGCAGTCTTCAACAACTCCGTCTAATGCCTGCGATAAACGCTTTTGGTTCATATCGTGCTGATACTGACCAACACCGATTGATTTCGGGTCGATTTTAACCAGTTCTGCAAGCGGATCCTGCAAACGACGCGCTATTGATACTGCACTTCTTAATGCAACGTCAAAATCGGGGAATTCCTCTGCTCCCAGCTTAGAGGCAGAATATACCGACGCCCCCGATTCGTTGACAACCATATATTTTACATCGCTGTCAATTTCTGCTATAACATCAGCAACAAAAATTTCAGATTCTTTTGATGCCGTTCCGTTACCTATTGAAATTAAGTCTACATTATATTTGCTTATAAGATTTTTAATAACCTTTTTAGCCTGCTCTTTGTCATGATGCTCAAGCGTGCAATAAATAACAGTTGTTGCCAAAACCTTGCCGGTTTCATCTACAACCGCAATCTTGCAGCCTGTTCTGTATGCAGGGTCTAAGCCTAAAACTATTCTACCCTTTATCGGTGCTTGTAACAAAAGACTATGCAAATTTGCCGAGAACAGTTTAATTGCTTCTTCGCCTGCACGGTCTGTAAGCTCTGAGCGGATTTCATTTTCAATCGACGGCGCAATCAGACGTTTATAGGCATCTTTTGCCGCCTCTTCGACATATTCGCTTGTTACCGAAGCAGGTTTTTTTATAAGCTGACCTGTTAAGTATTCATAAATCAGCTCTTCATCAATCGAAATTGAAACCTTTAAAAAGTCTTCTTTTTCGCCACGGTTAATAGCTAAAAGTCTGTGATTTGCGATTTTAGAAAGCGGCTCAGAAAAATCATAATAAAGTCTGTATACGCTGTCGTTTTCTTCTGAACCTTTAGAAACCAAAATACCCTTTTGCATTGTTTTTGCACGGATTTGTTTTCTGAACTCGGCATTATCAGAAACATTTTCTGCAATTATGTCCATTGCTCCTGCAATTGCCTCTTCGGCGGTTGCCACACCTTTTTCTTCATTTATAAATTCTGCCGCTTTTTCCATAAAGCTGCCGTCTGTAATTGTTTGTGCAAAAATCAGTTCAGAAAGAGGTTCTAAACCTTTTTCTTTTGCAATCGTTGCACGTGTGCGGCGTTTTGGACGATACGGACGATAAATATCTTCAAGCTCCTGAAGTGTTACCGCTTTTTTAATTTGTTCTGTCAGTTCAGGGGTAAGCTTTTCCTGCTCATCAATAAGGCGGATTACCTCCTCCTTGCGTTCTTCTAAGCTTCTTAAATACGCAAGACGATCGGCAAACTGTCTTAAAATCTGGTCATCCAATTCCCCTGTTTTTTCTTTTCTGTATCGGGCAATAAACGGAATTGTATTGCCTGCATCAATGAGTTCAACAGTATTTGTTACCTGAAAATCTTTTAAATTAAATTCATTTTTTAATTGCTCGTATATTGTCATTTCATTTTCCCTTCCTAACAAAAGAAGATTCCTAAGCTAAGGAATCTTCCGTTAAAATCTAAATATGTAAATATTTTTTACTATTCTAATAAATGCGCATACTTTTTATAGTATTTATAGATTTCGGATTTTTCCTTGCCCGTTAAGCAGTTTTGCAAAATTACCAAAGCCTGATTAACTTCTTCACGGGTGACACCACCGTTTGTGAGCGCCAAAACCTTCTGAAAATCGCTCTGCGACAAGCTGCCGCTTATTATCGCAAGCATCGACAGCTTATCGGCCAGCGAAACTGCCTTTTCAAATTTTTTAACCTTTTCAGGAGTAAAGTTCATCGAGCCGTCTATGCCGTATTTTTCTTGAGTCTTTGTCAGCGCATCCTTTTTAGCGGGAGCTTTTGTGTCTTTTTTAGTCGTTTGATTTGAGTTATTTGCTCCATCGGGTGCGATGCTTTCTTCCGGCGGCAGAGTTTCTGCCCCTTTGTTTTCTGAAAGCACAACTTCTTCTTGCTGCGGTTCCTGGCTAACGACAGGTGTTACATCATAAAGAGATTCTGTAAGCATAGAAAATGCCATATTAAGCGCAATGTATCCTGCAGCTAAAATCAATGCGATAACAGCAAACACAATTACCAGTATTGTAATTACCTTTTTCTTTTTGCTTTTTTTAACTTTTTCGTTTTTCAATATGCTTCAAACTCCCCTTTCGTATGTTCCACAATACAAAGCCGCATATCGTTTTCTAAGTGTATTATACCATATGGCGCTTAAAAAATAAAGAGCAAAAGATTAAAACATTATTACAGTTTTTTGTATAATTTAACGTAATTATACATAATTCATCAAATTTTGCTCCATATTTCTTCGTCCGAAAGATTAGGCATATATCGGAATCGGTTATGACTGCTGTCAAATCCGCACACGCTTTTAAATTTGCAATAAGTACAGGCCGACTGCTTGCCGTTTAAGCAAGGCGATATGTCTGTATTGCCTTTTAAAATTCCTCTGCCTATTTCCGCAACTGTTCTTTTCATATATTTCTGCAGTTTTTCCATTTGCGAAAGGCTTGCGCATTTAGAGCTTGACTCTATAATTTGCCCGTCCTTGTTCAGACGCACGGGGATAATCTTTGAAAATCCCGAAATTCCGCTATCCATAGCTCTGATAATATCGCTGTCAGATAACACCATTCCGCTCATTTTATATTTTTTTATAACCTCTTCTGCCAACTTTTCTTCAGACGTTTCCATACTGCTTACTATCGGGTCACTAAGTCTGAAATAAAACATTCCGGCAGGTTTAGGGGCATCGCCCAAAAGCTTTTCTCCTCCGTCGCATACTGCGGTAAGATATACCGCAAGCTGAAGCGAAAGTTTATTGAAAATATCGTTTAAACTAAACTCTTTGTTACCAGATTTGTAGTCAATAATTCTTATATACAAATTTGTTCCGTCAGAATATTTATCTATACGGTCTATTCGTCCTGCCAGCGTAATCGTTTCGCCCGTAGGCAAATTTATAACAACCGGAGGCATTTCGCCGTTTTCATCAAATGCCACCTCAAATCCGCACGGCTCAAATTCGCCTCGTTTTATATGCTCGCAAATTACCCATACAGATTTCATAACCATCTGTTTAAGCCGTTTTATAAGCACTGCAAGCTTGTTTTTAGAATACAGATTTTCTATGAACATATTTTTTGTCATTTTTGCTACCAGTTCATCTACAATCTGCTCACATCTTTCGCGTGTCATTTGCTTGTAGCTTTCACCGTTTTTTTGCATATATTTAGAAAACTCATCAATAACAGAATGCAAAAGCCACCCAATATCAGGTGTATCAATTTCTAAAAGCTTTCTTTCTTTAGCTTTAAGACCGAACTGCACAAAATATGCAAACGGACAGCCGCTGAATTTTTCAAATCTGGATATGCTGCCCTTTAAATTTTTTCCGTAAAGAGCCTCTACATTCTCTTTCGTCAGCGGTTGTGCCGTATTCACGAATCGGCTGTGTTCTCTGGCTTGATTTAATTGATTTATATACTCCTCATCTTCACACAAAACATCGGTTAATTCTTTAATACATTCAGAGTCGTCTGACAAGCGGCCGATTAAGTAGTTATAAGCCGACTGCTTTGATGCAATACTTTTTTCAGGGTCCTGCTCTGCATCCAGCAATTCTGAGTTTATAGTCAGATTGGGAAAAAGCTTTTTAATGCGTGCGATAAAAGATGAAGGTCTTAAACCCTTGCCGTTAAAATCAGCAACCGCATAGCTTATATGCACTTCTTTTGTGCCTATGTTTACCGCGCTGTACACCAAAAACCGGTTGTCAAATGTCATTTTTTTCGTATCCGGCGCTACTTCAAAGCCATTCTGATTAAGACTTATCCTTTCTGCGTCTGTAAGTATTCCGCTGTTTAAAACAACAGGCGGAAAAGCGCCGTCTTGTACACCTGCTAAAAATACCAGCTTTACATTTTTAACCAACGAGCGGTTTACATCACCCAAAAATACCTGATCGCAGGCAGATGGTATAATCCCTACACTATGCTGCGAAAATCCGTTTTCTAAAATAGTTTTCAAACGGTCTGTACCCATTTTCTCATCACCTATGCAAAGCACAAGCTGGTCTAATGTTTCTATTAAAATGTTGTAAACGTCAGCATATTCATCAGCAAGCTCTAAAAGTCCGTTTTGTTTAAACTTTTCAACCTGATTTTCAATAGTTTCACGCAGGCTGATTTCTTCAAAAAATACAAACAAGGCCTCTGCACGCGCACGCACCTCTTTACTTTCTGAAAAAGCCTGTTTAAGCGCAAGCACCGGCAAAAGCAGCTTGTTTTTTACCGCAAGCATTTCTTCTGCTTCTGCTCGTTCATCCTCGTTTATTTCCTGCTCCGATTCAAAAACCATACGCGCTCTTTTTAAAAAGCGTTCATCATCAAGCCAGTCATAATGCTCTATATGTCCTAAAAGCGCATAGTTTTCCAGTCTGTCGGTTTCGTCCTGCGAAAGACCGCTGTAGCCCGTTTTGCAAAAGGCTATAACATCCTGCGTTTTAAATCCGCCCGAAATCATTGCAAAAACAGAAAACAGCATAAGCATAACAGGATGCGAAAGCAATTCGTGTCTTGTATCAGTAAAGACAGGTATATCATAAGCCGGAAAAACATTCTTTATAATGTCACCATACAGCTCTAAATTGCCTGCAATTATCGCAATATCCCGGTAACGCAAATTGCCTTTTAAAACTGCTTTTCGTATTTTTGTCGCAAGATAAACCACTTCATTGTATGGATTAGCCGCAACAAAGAGCGAGATGTCCTTTGTTTTTTCATTATATATCTCATTAGGATAGCTATAAAGCTGCGATTCCAAATGAGCCAGCTCAACCGAATTTAAAAAACGATGTTTTTCGTTCAAATACACATTCTCTAAAACATCTGCTCCGCATTTTTTTGCTATGTTCAGAATACGTTGCTCTGTATCAATACAGGGTTTAAAAATATTGCCTGCACCATTTACCCTTTCGGGAGCACACACAGAAACAACAACATTTATTTCGTTTTCAAGCATACTGCTGATTACATCAAGCTCATTTGCTGTAAATCTGAAAAAAGAATCTATATATATCGTAAAATCTTTAAGCGGATTTTCTTCCCTTATAAGCTGCGCCAGTTTGGTAACGTTATCTTCGTTATCAACAAAATTCCTGCCCAAAACCTCTTCATAGCTTTTGTATAATTCGCCAAGCTCTGAAAGCTTTTGCGAAAACAGTACATTTTTTTCATTTTGACTGTATTCAAGCAGCTGTTCACTGCTTATCTGCGCACGCTTAAAATCTGAAATCAAGTCTAACAATGCGGTTATAAATCCCGATTTTTCGCTTGCCCCTTTAAAGACAGTTAATTCTTTACTTTTTTTTAAGAGAACCGATGCCATAAGCATATTTTTACCTGCCGCATCTATGGCTAAGCCCAGCCTGCCCGATTCGCTTAACAATCTTTTGGCAAGACGTGCAAAAGAAGTCGCCTGAATATTCGGAGAAAGATACCCTACAGTATTTATAAGTTGCGTTTCGGCTATGTGCGAAAACTGTTCGGGTACAATAAGCATAGCTTTTTCGCCCGCTTGTGCCTGCTTTTCAATCAGTTTGAGCAGCATTGTGCTTTTGCCCGTTCCTGCTGCGCCGCGTATAATTCTGACAGACATTTTAAAAGCCCCTTTCTCCTTTTTATATCTCTCATTTTACATTATCCATTATACATTATTTATCAAGGTCGGTCAAGCAGATAATCACGGACAGATAACATCAAAAGTTGACAAGCTTATTTCTCTTTGATATACTTGCAAAGAACGGAGGTGTTATATTCTGAAAAGAAATTTTAAGACAAAAAATATGATTTTGTGTGCATTTTTTGCTGCTTTGACCTCTGTAAGTTCACAAATTGCAATACCGCTGCCATTTAGTCCCGTTCCAATAAGTGCTGCAAGTATTTTTGCAATCGGCTCGGGTATTATTCAAGGTCCGTTTACCGGCATTTTAAGTCAGTTGGTTTTCCTTTTAATCGGAGCAGCCGGTATGCCGGTTTTCAGCCGTATGCAAGGCGGTTTTTCTGTTTTAATCGGACCAACAGGCGGTTATCTGTTGGCTTACCCTATATCCTCTCTCGTTGCCGGATTTATTGTTAAAAGAAAAAAAGATTCTGTTTTGTTTTGCTTTTTGGGATATTTATCAGGAACTTTAATTTGTTATTTATTCGGAACGCTATGGTTTATGGCATCTGCCAACACCAATCTATATACCGCTGTTTTGCAATGTGTGCTGCCTTTTTTGGTTACTGACTGCGTTAAAATTATACTCGGAAGCATTTTTTGCAAAAAAATTAATGCGCATTTAGAGCTTGTTTCTTTATAAAAATTTTTAAAAAAATACTTTACAAAACACAAAGAATGTTGTATAATATATCTCGTTGCAAATACATATTTGCAATAATGAGGATTAAGCGATATGCTCCTCCTCGGTGTGACCTTACACCGTGTAAAAATTTTAAGGTTATAATTCAGTATGCGGATATGGCGGAATTGGCAGACGCGCATGGTTCAGGTCCATGTGAAAGCAATTTCATGGAGGTTCAAGTCCTCTTATCCGCACCAAAACGAAGCAAAGCTCGCTTTGCTTCGTTTTTTTATTCTGTTTTAACCATTAGTATGTCACATTTTGCGTCCATTTAGCACTTTTTGTTGTTTTTAGTAAATTGTACAAATTTATTGCTTAATCCTTGACGAAATTCACAAACTATGATAAAATTAATTTATTGGTGTTTCTGTTATAAAATATTATATAAAGCGACATACAGCAGTATGTCTAAAGGAGATATGTGTGTTGAAGCTGATAAAAACCATAGGCAATTTCCTTTTCAAAGTTAAATCAAGACGTGTAATATTAATTTTAATTGATATTGCTTGTTTTACAGTCGTTAATGCCGCGTACTACTTACTTGCAGGTCAGGCCTCTTTCAGCACTCCTGTACATAACGCTTCATTCTATTTATATAATTCGCTTTTATTGCTAGGTTCAATTTTGTTTTTCCGTTATATTTTCAGAATATACAACAATATATGGAGATACCCCAACACAGCTGCATATGCCAAACTTATAACCGCAGACATAATCGGCAGCGCAACGGCAATTTTAATAAGCCGATTTGTGATTCTGCCGTTTGTACGAAACTTTTATCTTGGAATTTGGCATAACATAACGGTTGCATCTTTAACATCATTGCTTACACTGTTTTCAAGATGCATCTACCGTCTTTTGTACAAGCATCTTAATCTGGCAGAAGAGCTTGCGCATTCTAAGAAAAAAACACCTATAGCTATTATAGGCGCAGGTCAGCTTGGGGCATATTTAGCAAACGAATTGCGTAATTCTCCCAACTCGCAATACGAACCCGTGTGCTTTTTGGATATAGACAAGTCAAAGTCTAACAAGCAGATTGCAGGTTTGCCGGTATACAGCGCTAAGGATACAAAAAAAGTAGTTGAAAAACATAAGCTTTCAGAGGTTGTCGTTGCAATTGCAAGAATAAGCTCTGAAAAAACCGAAGAGCTGTGGAACAAATATACCAATCTGGGCTGCAAGGTAAAAATTTATGACTCGCCCTTCCACGAAGATGACGATAACACTCAAAGAAAAAGAGTTATTCGCGATTTTGCAATTGAAGACCTTTTATTCCGCAATCCTCTTGATATAAACAAGCAGGCCGAATTTGATTATTACAAGGACAAAACCATACTTGTTACGGGTGGCGGCGGTTCTATCGGCAGCGAGCTTTGCCGTCAGGTTGCAAAATGCCATCCTAAAAAATTAATAATTTTTGATATTTATGAAAATAACGCTTATGATATTCAGCAGGAGCTTGTGCGCAGATACGGTGTAGCACTTGACCTTGATGTAGAAATCGGTTCGGTACGTGATGCAGAGCGACTTGAATGCATATTCGAAAACTATAAACCCGACATAGTATTTCACGCAGCAGCTCACAAACACGTTCCGCTTATGGAGCACAGCTCAAGCGAAGCAATAAAAAATAATGTAATGGGTACATATAACACCGCAAATATGGCAGAAAAATACGGTGTTCAGAAATTTATTCTTATATCTACAGATAAGGCGGTTAATCCGACAAATATTATGGGCGCAACCAAACGCCTTTGCGAAATGATAGTTCAATGCCGTCACGACAGCGAAACTAAATTTGCCGCAGTTCGTTTCGGTAATGTGCTGGGTTCTAACGGCAGTGTTATTCCGTTATTTAAACGTCAGATTGCTGCAGGCGGTCCTATAACAATTACTGATAAAAGAATTATCAGATACTTTATGACCATTCCGGAAGCAAGCCAGCTTGTAATGCTCGCAGGTGCAAAAGCAGGAAAAGGTGAGCTTTTTGTTCTTGACATGGGGCAGCCGGTCAGAATTTTTGATTTAGCTACCAATATGATTCGTCTTATGGGTTACACTCCGGGTAAGGACATCGAAATAAAAGAAATAGGTCTTCGCCCCGGCGAAAAGCTTTACGAAGAATTGCTCATGAAAAACGAAACTTTGGTTGAAACCGATAACAAAATGATATTTATTGAAAAAGATACGCCTTATACTCGTGACGAAGTAGACGGCAAGCTTAAAATCTTATTAAATGCGGTTAATAGCTGCGCACACGAAATTAATTCAGATGCCGTTAAAATCGCTATTAAAGAAACAGTTCCAACCTTTGTAGAGCCTGAGCAAATTAACAAAGATGCTCATCAATCAAAAGAAATGAAAAACACATTAAATCAACAGTCTTCAAACAGCGTTCAAGCATAAAATATAAAAAGGGGCTGTCTTAACAATCATTTTTAATGAATGTTTATGTACGAGATATTGTAGGGAACGCATTAATGCGTTCCGCGGAATGGATAAATCCATTCCCTACAACCAAATGTTGCATAATTATTCGCTATATATGATTGTTAAGACAGTCCCTTTTTAATGTCTTATTTTAATATTATATACCCAGTTCACGTTTAACCGTTTCTACTGCCGCTTTTGATATGTTACACGACAGCTCGTATGCAGGCACAAGCTTTAACAACTGTGCAGCATTATCAAGCGATGCCGACATATGCTCTTCTAAGGTTGCTATTCTAATGCCTTGCATAATTAAAAATGCAGCTTCTGCTCCGGTTACTCTGCGAATTGAATTTTCTTTAGCTTGCTTTAAAAATACAATAGCACGTACGGGCGCACAGATGTTGCTGTTGGTTTGCGTTTTGCCCGACCAGGGTGTTCCAAAGGCATAAGAAATTTGCTCGCCATTTTCATTTGTTAAAATTCTAAGTGCCGGCATATCGTCGTTAATAATATTGGTCTTTGGATAATATTCTTTCCAAAGCCGCGTGTGTGTTGACTTGCCTGTTCCCGACGGCGCAGAAAACAATATTGCATTGCCATTATATTCTATGCACGAAGAGTGCAGCACCATTCCGTTTCTTTCAAACAAAACAAACGGCAACGTTTCACCAAAGGAGTTGTACGCACGCATTTTTTCATCAAATCCGCATATTTCTTCGCTGCACAGCTCTACCGAAATTTCGGTCCAGTCTTTATCTGTATCTATTCGATTTATAATTTTATCGCTGATTTCAGGGATAAAATCGACCATAGAATAGCCGCCATCTTCATGTACCATCCAATGTCTTCTGTTTACCTCAACCGATTTTAGAGCCTTTGGCATGGTTATAGCGTCGCAATTTGCGCTTATTTTATAGCGAACGTCATACAAGCCGTTTTCAGGCTCTTCTATTTCATATTTTTTAAGTCTGCCCTGAGCAAGCCGAGGCCAATAACCCTCTATTTTAAACACAAGTTCTGCAACTTTATAATAAAATGTATTTTTGTTCATAATACTTTCCTTAAACATAATTTGTTTTTGATAAACAAAAAGGGCTGACCAAGAGTCAGCCCAAATTATTTTTTATTAGCCGATTGTTTCCACAACTTTAGCAGTAGGCTCTGATGTAGTATGTGCTAAAGCACTATATAAAGACATCGGAACTTTGTTCTGCCATTTTAATGTAACTTTAGCAGCTTTTCCTGCGCTGGCAACCGGCGCAGCTATGTTTTCCGTTACGCGGAGTTCAAATACTTCTGCTAACGGCTTTTTATATTCTTTCATTTTTTCATTCCTCCGATACATTTAAAAGTTTATAATCTCCGATTAGAGAAGTAATTATTATTCAGCAATTATAAGATTACCCGCAGTATCAACAGCATACGCAGATACAGCACCGCTTGCAATCTTATTATCTTCAACTGTAACAGCATAAATTCCTGTAGAACCTACCTGATAAGCTTTCATTACATAAATACCCTTTTCTTTTGCATCAGCAATACTGGTAACAGTATCAATCTTTGCAGCAGTATCTGCATCAGGAGCAACCAATATACCAACCTCTTTAACTGCACCTGTTATTTTTGCAAACTTAGATGCTACACCAGCAGTAGCCTCATCTGCACCTTCTGCAACAAGTGTTGCCTCTCCGGTAGCTTCAACAAAGTTAAATGTAACAGTTGTTGCAGCTGTAAATACTACAGTAACAGTTGCACCGTTATCGGTAACTGTTGCAACCTGATTTTCGCCTGTAACACCGCTGAACATATAACCCGGTTCAGGGAAAACACGGAAAACAGCAACAGCTGTATCATTTAATGATGCCCTTGTATCAATTGATGCATCAGCCGCAATCTCAAGTTCATCTGTTACTTCAGAATCAAGCATAACCATACCCTTACCGGTTGAGGTGTATGTAACATCAAAACCCGGTAATTTAACTACGTTAGCCTGTTCAGCATTAGCAGCTGTGTCAGTTGTACCAACATATGCTGTTGCATTAATTGTTAAATCTGTAGTTGTCCATGTAAACGGCACAGAAGTTGCACTATTTGCATTTTTCTGGTCGATATACTTAATTGAAGTACTGTCTGCAGTAGGACCTGCATATACCAAATAAGCAATCTCGTCATCCGTTTCGTTCTCGTTAAGTGTTACTGTTGTTGTAACAGACACTTTACTATCTTCGTACTTTGTAACTGTGTTGTAGCTTAAGCCGAATGCCGACATAGACATTGAGCTAACTACTGTAGCAGCAGTAATAGCTGCTAAAAGCTTCATTCCCTTTCTCATTAAATTACACCCACTTTTCATATAGATTTAAATTTTAGGTTAGACCTATCCATTTCTAGACAGATATATTATAACTAATATTTTCCGCAATGTCAACAAGTTTTAAATAATATTTTTCATTTTTTTTAAAATCTACAAAATTAACAAATGCCTATATAATACTTTGTGCAAAATACATTAATCAAATAAGTGGCTGCAGCAAAATGCAATTCATTCTGCTGCAGCCACTTTGTATAATTGCAAAGCTATATTTATTTACTCAAATTTTCTGCACTTATTGCAGTCCGTACAGTAAATCCGCTTGCGGCTGCAATTTCTTCTTTTACAGATTTTTCTTTAAACGTAAAATCCAAAACCTCATCAATACTGTTTACCGATATAATATCAATTCCCTCTTCGTGCAAAATATCTCTGTCGTTTTCCTGCGGAATAAACACTTTTTTAACCCCTGCCTCTTTTGCCGCTCTTACCTTTTCTATAACGCCGCCTACAGGCTTTACCGCACCATGAATTGATATTTCTCCCGTCATCGCTATCCCTGCAGGAACAGGCTTTTTAAAAAGCGCAGAATAGACCGCAACAAAAATAGCAGCTCCTGCCGACGGCCCATCGACCGGCATACCTCCCGGAAAATTTACATGGATATTGTATCGCGTCGTATCAATTCCGAATTTATGATTTAAAAGCGTAAGCATATTTTTAACCGATGCCTTTGCCGAGCTTGTTTTAATAAGCTTTTGACCTCTGCCCTCTAATTCTTCTTTTTCCACAATTCCTGTTACTGTTACAGTTCCGCAACCCGATTCACAGGCAGATACATCTGCCTCTACCTCCATAACCATGCCTTGCCGTGCGCCGCTGACCGCCAGACCGTTTACTGCACCTATTGCTGCAATTTCTGATACTTTTTTATCGAATCTGGGGGTATATCTGCCGAATTCCAATACCCATTCAACGTCTGACTTTTCTATCATATTTCTGTTATCAAGCGTTGCGGCAGACCCTGCAATCTGAACAATATTTACTGCATCACGACCGTTTTGTGCATAATCGGCAACCATAGAAAGAGCAGTATTCTTAATTTGAAAATTTCCCTTTTGAGCAGCTCCTAAAGCAATTTTTGTAACCTCGTCACGTGTTAAAGGTCTGAAAAATATTTCTACACATCTCGAACGAATGGCAGGCGGAATCTCTTCAGGACTGCGTGTGGTCGCTCCAATCAGACGAAAATCTGCCGGCAGTCCCATCTGAAAAATTTCGTGCACGTGCGGAGGTATATCCCTGTTGCCCGATGAATAATAAGCCGATTCTAAAAATACCTTTCTGTCTTCTAACACCTTTAACAGCTTATTCATTTGTATAGGATGCAGCTCACCTATTTCGTCAATAAAAAGCACTCCTCCGTGCGCCTTTGTAACCGCGCCCGGTTTTGGCTGAGGTACACCTGCCGGTCCGTATGCCCCCGCTCCCTGATATATCGGGTCGTGCACCGAGCCGATTAACGGGTCTGCAATAGCACGCTCATCAAACCTGATTGTCGTTGCATCCATTTCGATAAACTTTGCTCCGCTTTCAAACGGCGAGCGCATAGATTTTATAGCCTCTTTTAAAACCACACGGGCTGCCGCAGTTTTGCCCACCCCCGGAGGTCCGTAAATCAAAACATGCTGAGGATTAGGTCCGCACAGGGCAGCCTTTAATGCCTTAATTCCATCCTCCTGCCCTACTATTTCGCTAAGCTCTTTAGGTCTGCTTTTTTCAGCCAGCGGCACAGTCAGCGATATTCTTCTCATTCTGTGCAGTTTTTCAAGCTCGCGTTCAGAATCTTTTTCTAAGCTGCATTTGCCTGTTTTTTTAGAACGCAAAAGTCCTAAAAAATATATTCCCATAACCATTGTGAAAAAAAACTGTACCCATAACATCACATTTTGCAGCATCGGCTTTTATATACCTCTCTTTTCTTTAATTTAGTTTTATTGCAAATTTGTTCTTTATTTTCCTACATTTTATTATGGACAATAATTTTACAATTATCCTTTTTAAATAATATTCTGTCTCGGCTTGTATTTGTTCATAAAAAATTTATTGAAATTTTTGTCTGTATATAATATAATAAGAAGGAATAATAAAAAGAAAGTTGGTACATTTAATATGAAAGAGAATAAAGCTCCATTGTGTCATATGACCAGCATAGGCGGTCAGGCTGTTATTGAGGGGGTTATGATGCGCGGTCCTAAGGACATCGCCATCGCTGTCCGCAAACCTGACGGAGAAATAGAAATCGACAAAAAGCCGGTATCTTCTCTGCTTTTAAAGTATAAATGGCTTAAGCTGCCGATTATAAGAGGCGTTGTTTCGTTTATTGAATCTTTAATAATAGGAACAAAAGCTCTTATGTGGTCAGCATCCTTTTACGACATAGAAGAGGAAGAGGATAAAAAGAAAAAGGAAGAAATGAGCGAGGAAGAACGCAAAAAGCTCGAAGAAAAAGAAAACAGAGCCTTAAACATTGCTATTTATTCTTCGGTCGTTTTGGCCTTGGTTTTGGGTGTGGGCATTTTTATGCTGCTCCCCACCGTTTTAGTCGGATTTATTAAAGACCTTATGCCATTCGGATTTTTAGCAACACTTTTAGAGGGTATTGTGCGAATCGCAATCTTTTTAGTCTATATCGCCTTGGTATCTAATATGAAGGATATAAAAAGAGTGTTCGAATATCACGGCGCAGAGCATAAAACTATTTTTTGCTACGAAAGCGGCGCAGAGCTTACCCCGGAAAACGCAAGAAAGTTTTCGCGTTTGCATCCAAGATGCGGAACAAGCTTTCTTTTAATAGTAATGGTAGTAAGCATTATTCTGTTTTCGTTCATTTCGTGGAGCAATCCCTGGCAAAGAATTTTAATCCGCTTAGCACTTCTTCCGGTTGTGGCAGGTGTATCATACGAGATTATAAAATTTGCAGGCAGAAGCAAAAGCAAGTTTATGCAGATTGTAAGCAAGCCGGGAATGTGGCTGCAAAATCTGACCACGCGAGAGCCTGACGACAGTCAGCTTGAGGTTGCAATTGCATCACTTAAAAGTGTTCTGACCGGAAACAAAGAGGACGACAAATGGTAAACAGCTATCAGGCACTTCTGTGCGAAGGTGCAGAGGTGCTTTTAAATTATTCAGACACCGCCAGATTAGATGCCGAGGTTTTGCTTGCATATTTATTAAAAAAAGAACGGGTTTGGTTTGCCATTCATTCAAAGGACAAGCCCGACGAAAAAACAGTTTTCGATTTTAGAAATTTAATAGAACGCAGGAAGTCGGGCGAGCCGGTTGCCTATATAACAGGCACGCGCGAATTTATGGGATTGCCCTTTAAAGTAAAAAAGGGAATATTAATTCCAAGACCCGATACCGAAACCTTGGTAGAAGCAGTATTAAATGAAAATCTGCCCCAAAATGCTAAAATTTTAGATTTATGCACCGGCAGCGGTGCAATTGCCGTAAGTCTGGCATATTATATGAAGCAATCGTCAGTATGCGCTGTTGATATTTCGGATATCTGCATTAAAACCGCAACCGAAAACGCTGAAATAAATGGTGTATTAAACCGAGTAGAATTTAAGCAGGCAGATGTTTTATATGACGAATTGAATTTTGAAAAAGCTGATGCTTTAGTTTCAAATCCGCCATACATCGAAAGCGCAGAGCTTGATGACCTAATGAAAGATGTTAAAGATTTTGAACCATCGCTTGCCTTAGACGGCGGCAGCGACGGATTGGTTTTTTACCGCAAAATCGTTTCCTTATTGCCCAAGCTGTTAAACGATGGCGGTCTCGTCGCATTCGAGGTAGGGCATAATCAGGCAGACAGCGTTTGCGATATTTTAAAAGAGCAAGGCTGCACCGATGTTAAAACTGTTTGCGATTTGGCAGGAATAAAGCGCGTAGTTATGGCTTATAAATAAAAAATACCGTGTCGATTATCGACACGGTATTTTATTTATACTAAATTAGTCAAGTCTTTTGTTACGGGTTAAAAATGTAGGAACATCAATAGCATCGTTGTCATTTTCTTTTGCTGCTTCGCTCTGACGTGAAGCACCGAATCCCTGACCGATGTTTGAAAATCCCTGATTTGAAAAGCTCTGACGAGGACCGCCAAATGCCGGTCTTGCCGGATTATTTGCCGGCTGAGCTGCGCCCATAGAACCGCGGAAAAGCGGATTGTTTGCAAACGGATTATTCTGCGCCGCGCCTGAACGAAGCGGAGAAATCGGAGCATCTTCAAAGCCTGTAGCAATAACAGTAATAACAATCTCATCGTTAAGAGATTCGTCTATTGCTGCACCGAAGATAATATTAGCATTCGGATCAGCAGCCTCGTTAACAAATTCAGCAGCATTGTTGATTTCGAACAAGCCGAGGTCTGAACCACCGGTGATGTTGATAAGCACGCCGCGTGCACCCTCGATAGAGGTTTCTAAAAGCGGACTCTGAATTGCCATACGAACAGCCTCTTCAGCACGGTTTTCGCCTGTTGCACGACCAACACCCATATGAGCAATACCTGTATTTTTCATAACAGTTACAACGTCAGCAAAGTCTAAGTTTATGTATCCGTTACCCGAAATCAGGTCAGAAATACCCTGAACACCCTGACGAAGAACATCGTCTGCCATTTTAAATGCATCAACAAATGTTGTATGCTGGTTTGAAATCTGGAGCAATCTGTCGTTAGGAATAGTAACCAATGAATCAACATGCTCTTTTAATTCTGCAATACCCTCTTCTGCTCGAACCATTCTCTGACGGCCTTCAAAAGCAAAAGGTTTTGTAACTATACCAACAGTTAAAATTCCAAGCTCTTTTGCGATGCTTGCAACAACCGGAGCTGCACCTGTACCTGTACCGCCGCCCATGCCGCCTGTTACAAATACCATATCGCAGCCTGTAAGTGCCTGTGCAATTTCGTCACGGCTTTCTTCTGCTGCTTTTGCACCAATTTCAGGATTTGCGCCTGCGCCCAATCCTTTGGTAAGCTTGTCACCAATCTGAATTTTCTGTCCTGCCTGAGATGATAAAAGTGCCTGCTTGTCTGTGTTAACAGAGATAAACTCTACACCCTTAAGACCGAAATCAATCATTCTGTTTACCGCATTGTTTCCGCCGCCGCCGACACCAATTACTTTAATCTGTGCAACATTTGCGCTGCCAGTATCAAATTCAAACACCTGTACTCCTCCTCTTTCGTATATACATACTTTCATTATTTTTTATCAGTGTTTTAACGCCTTGTTTATCATTATAACATATTACAATATGATTACACAAGTGTAAATTTTTAATTACAGCAATTTTTTTTATAAAATTCACATTTTTTTCACATTTTAACAAAAAAACCTCTGTTTTTATCATTTTTTTAGTTTAGTTTGCCAATAGTCCAAATAATATCTACGCATAATCGAAAAGTTTGTAAACAATCTTGTACCAAAAACTATCAAAGCAACAAGATATAAATCAACATCTAACTTCTTTCCTATAAAAGTTAATATAGCTGCCAAAAGCGAATTTCCTATAAAGCCGGAAAGAAAAATTTGCATATTAAATGATTTTTTAGACATTGACGACAATCCGCCGAAAACCGAATCGAGCGATGCCAAAATAATAATCGCAATATATTGGCTGTGCTCAACCGAAACATGAACGGGCAAAAATAACCCTACAATAATTCCTACTGCAATACAAATCAGCAAAATCATTTTTGCGCCCCCTTTGATACGGTCGTGCTTTCAACCGCCGAAGCACTTCTGAAATTCAAAGTACCGCTGTATTTAGGAATTAAAAGCTTGTTCGATTTTGTAATAGATATTTCAAATCCCCACACTTTTAATCCATCTATAACTCCGCCGTTTAAGTTAAGTGCCGCCTCTAACTGGTCAGGCTTTCCTATAGCCTTAATTATATAAGGCGGTGCCATTTTTGTATCATTAACCAAAACAGTCGGGCCAACGCATCTTACTGCGCTTGTACTTATAATACGCGAATCGTTTACACAAATCGCCTCGGCACCTGCGGCAGAAAGCTCATTTATAACACGTCTTATATCCTCATCGTGAATTAAGGTGCTGTTCGCCTCACTACCCTTTGCGCCTTTACGGTTTGCCGCATCGTTTAACGAAATTTCTATTCCTGTCCCTTCTACATCAGTAAGACCTGCAAGCATTTCAGCACGCTTTAGCTGTTCTGTTAAAAATTTAGAATCACCGCCGGAGGTTTCTTCTTTATTTCTATACTGCGCAATACTCTCTTCATATTCAACTATTTTTTGTTCTAACGCTTCTGTCTTTTCTCTTTCTTTATTAAGCTCTATAAGCAAATCTTCTATACGCTGATTGTTTCCTGCATTTGCAGCATTGTTTTTAGTTACACTTTTAAACTGTATTGTAACTAAAAAAGCCAATAACATAAACACAACACCAAGTGCCATTTGTGCCTTATAGTCTTTTTTCAAACGGTTTTCCTCCTCTATGACGAAAAGTTTCGTCTTTAGCAGCTATGCAACAGACTTCTCATCACCGTCAGGCTCTGCGCTTTTTTCAGCCGCATTTTCTTCTTCGGCCGCTTGTTCTTCACCATCAGCCGCCGGCTCTTCCGTTGCTTCCTGAGTTGGCTCAGGAGTCGGCTCAACCTTTCCGGTAAACACCTTAGAAGGAGTTGTAAGGTCAATATACGTTCCTTCCGAGCGGTCGACCTGAGGCATAATCGCCTCTAACATTTTCATTTTGTATTCCATATCCTCGAACTTGGCAAAGTTTACTTTGTAACCCTCTTTATATTTTACCCATATATTAGATATATCTGTAAAATCAAGTTCTTTTAATTGCGACAAATGTCCTTTTTCTTTTAGATAACGAATACAATCTAATATTATATCAAACTTTACCCCATCTTGTACAGATATTTTTTCAGAAATTTCAAACTTATCTATTTCCGCTCCTATTACATGCGGCACTTCCCATCCTTCGCAATCAGATATAACCTCTAAAAGCTTGCCCTTGCTGTCTGAAACCAAATATCCTGTCGCATGCGGAAAAATCAGTTCTGCATACGATTCGGTAACACTTATTTTAATTTTAGACGGCAATCTTCTGCTGATTTTTATTGTATCAAGATAAGCAAGCGACTTTAAACCCTTTTTAACTGATTTTTTATTCATTTTAAAAATGTTGCTGCCTACCACTATGGATGTGCGGTCTGAAATTTCTTCATCCGTAACCTGCGCATTACCTTCTACCAGCACCTCTGTAATATTAAAAACAGGTGCAAAAAGACAAACGCACGAGATTGCCACAACCAATAATAACAGCAGCATAAACGAACGTCTGAGCCTTTGCACTCTGCTCTTTTTTCTTTTTTTCTTTTGATTTTTTGCCATACCATTCTTCCCCTTATCATAGGTTTAGTATTCGACTCTTTTTATTTTAGCGCCAAGCTTTGACAACACCTCTAAAAGCTCGGCATACCCTCTGTCAATATAATGCGGATTTTCTATCTCTGTTAACCCATCTGCCGAAAGTGCAGCTACCACAAGCGACGCGCCGCCACGCAGGTCTGCCGCACTTACAACTGCACCGGACAGATTGCTTACTCCACGCACTACGGCTATTCTTCCGTCAACCATAACATCTGCGCCCATTCTTACAAGCTCTTCGGCAGGTTTAAATCTGCTTTCAAAAATATTTTCTTTAATAATAGATGTGCCCTCTGCAACCGTAAGCATTGCCAAAAACAACGACTGCGCATCGGTCGGAAAGCCGGGATAAGGCATTGTTTTAATTTCAGATACTGCCTTAAGTCTTTTTGGCGCAATAAGTTTTATCCAGTCATCACCCACAGTAATATCGCATCCGCTGTCACGCAAGCATGCAACACATGCAGACAAATGCTCGGGTATAACCTTTGTTAATGTAACTTCTCCACCGGTTATTGCTGCGCTGCATAAATACGTTGTCGCAACAATTCTGTCCGGCATAACACTGTGCTCTGCCGCACTAAGCTTTTCTACACCATCTATTTCTATGCGCGAGCTGCCTGCTCCTTTAATTTTTGCGCCCATTTTGTTTAAAAAGACTGCCAAATCTTCTATCTCGGGTTCTTTTGCCACATTCTGTATTATAGTCTTTCCCTCAGCTAGGCTTGCTGCAAGCATTATATTTTCTGTCGCACCTACACTCGGGAACGACAGATGTATTTCTCTGCCGTGCATCTTTTCGCCGTTGCAGATTATATACCCATGGCTTTCTTTAATTTTAACTCCTAATTCTCTAAGAGCTTTAATGTGCAAATCAATAGGTCTCGGACCAAGCTCGCATCCACCCGGTGCTGAAATTTTTGCTTTTTTATTGCGCGCAACGATTGCGCCCATAAAAACAATTGAAGAACGCAGTTGACGCATCAGCTTTTCAGGAATATGATTGCCCAGCCTGCCGCGCGTATCGACAATAAGGCTGTCGCCCTCACGTTCTACGTGTGCCCCAAGATATTTAAGCATTTCAACCGTAATGTTTACATCTTTAAGCGGCGGACAATTATGTATTATATTTACGCCTTCATTAAGCACAGTAGCCGCTAAAATAGGCAAGGCAGCATTTTTTGCTCCGTGTACCTGTGCCGTTCCGCTAAGCTGTACGCCGCCTTCTATCAGTATTCTGCTCATATAGCTGCACCTCCGATATTGTAATTTCCCTTATCTATATACAATATCATACTATGCAGAGTATGGGTTTTGGGTTACTTTGCTTTTTTATTTTCAATAAGCTCAAGCACCTTGCTGCAGATACGGCTTGTGCCATCTACAATACCCATAGCTTTAGATGCATCACTCATTTGTTTACTTTTTTGCGTATCATTAATTAAGGAATATATTTCTTTTGTCAGTCTTTTAGGTGTAAGCTCTTTTTCTAAAATCATAACTGCCGCACCGCCGTCTTCCAGACTTTTTGCGTTATATTCCTGATGATTATGCGCCACATTAGGCGACGGAATTAAAATTGCAGGTCTGCCAAGCGCCGTAAGCTCACTTATGGTAAGTGCCCCTGCACGCGCTATCACAACATCGGCAGCCGGAAGAGTTTCTTCCATATTATATATATAAGGTTCGACCTTAATGTTTTCTTTTAATTTTTCAGGCTTTATTTTTGCCAGCGTTTCTTCGTAATATCTCTTTCCCGTTCCTGCTAAAATCTGAATTTCATTTTCATCACATTCATTTATAAATTCAGCTATCGCCTCATTTACAGCACGAGCACCTAAACTGCCGCCCAAGGATACAACAAACGGACGTGAATCTAAACCAAGTATTTCTCTTGCCTGCTCATAGCTTAAATCAAGCATATTTTCTCTGAGCGGATTACCCGTCAACAAGCATTTTTTAACAATTTCAGGTTTAAAATATTTTTTTGTATCCTCAAAGCTGATTGCCAAACAATCAACAAACGGAGCAGATACCTTAACAGTAAATCCGGGTATTACGTTCTGTTCGTGAATGATAGTCGGTATGCCGAGCTTTGCAGCCGCATACATAACAGGAGCGCAAACATATCCGCTTGTTCCTATTACTACATCGGGTTTAAACCTTTTTATTATTTTCTTACAGTCTGAAACAGCCTTTATAAAATGATATAAAACGGCAATGTTTTTTAAGGTTAACTTTCGTATTAACCCTTCAACAATTACCGTTTCCATTTTGTATCCTGCCCGGGGAACTAATGTTGCCTCGAGCCCTTTATTTGTGCCAATAAATAAAATATCGGCATTATGATTTTTCTTTAAATGATCTGCTATCGCCAAAGCAGGATTTATGTGACCTGCCGTTCCTCCGCCTGAAATAATTGCCCTCACCCAATACCGCTCCTTTTAGTATTATTGGCGCAGCCTTTAAGCTTTAGGCTGCCTTTTATATTTCGAAACATTTAAAACCATTCCCATTGCTGCCATTAAAAACACGAGCGACGAACCGCCTGCGCTAAAGAACGGCAGAGGAATACCGGTTGTAGGAATAGATGAAGTTACAACGGCAATATTAAGGACTGCCTGAACGCCCACTAAAGAAACAATACCCGTAACCAGCAGGCAGGAAAATGTGTCAGGGGCATTCATTGCTATTTTTATACCTCTGTAAATCATAAATCCGAACAATGCTAAAATTGCAAGCGCACCAATCAAGCCTAATTCTTCACATACTATCGCAAATATAAAGTCGTTCTGCGGTTCTGAAACATACATAAATTTCTGTCTCGAATTTCCGAACCCCACACCGAACAAGCCACCCGAGCCTATTGCGTAAAGCGACTGAATTATCTGCCAGCCGGCGCCCAGCCTATCTTTAAACGGATCCCAGAATATTGTAAGTCTTTTAAGTCTGTACGGTTCAAAAATTGCAATCATCCAGCCTGCAAATGCAACCGGAGCAGCCGCCAGCGCAAAATATCTGATACGCGCGCCTGCTGCAAGCATCATTATTACCGCCGTTAAACCAATAATAATACACACACTAAAGTGAGGCTCTAAAAGCAACAAAAGCATAAATCCGCCCAAAACAACAGCATAGCGCACCAAATATTTAAACTGTTTTATTTTATCTTTTATGTTTGACATACTGTATGCCAGATAAATAATTATGCCTATTTTTGCAGCCTCTGACGGCTGAAAACTTGCGCCGCCGTAACCAAGCCAACGTTTAGCACCATTAACCTCGTTGCCTATTACCAGGACCGCAACTAAAAGTAAAACGCAACCGCCTAAAATAACACCTATAAACTTTTTATAATTATTATAATTAAAAGTAGATGTAAAAAGCATTGCCCCCACACCTAAAACCGCCCACAAAAGCTGTTTTCCTATTACCGAAAATCCGTTACCGGTTTTGTAGTAAGCAGTAGGATAGCTGGCTGAAAACACCATAATAAGACCAACTATAAGCAACAGCATTACACTGACTAAAAAACCCATGTCCATACTTTCTTTTTTTATTTTCACACGGGAAGAAGTTACAACACCCTTAGCAGATGCTCTTTTACCACTAACCGTTTTATTGGTTTTTTGCTGATGCATTTCTTCCACCCCTTAAAATAAAATTAAAGAACTATTTTTAAAATTCCTAAAAATGCTACCGCACACAAGATTAATGTAGCTGTTGAAAATAATAATACAATTTTTGTTTCTTTATATCCGCACATTTCAAAGTGATGATGAATAGGACTCATTTTAAACACACGTTTGCCCGTGAGTTTAAACGATGTTACCTGAATTATAACCGAAAGAGTTTCTATTAAATATACTCCGCCTATTATAATAAGTATAAGCGGCAGTTTTAAGGCAACAGCCGCACAGGCAACCGCACCGCCCAAAAACAGCGAGCCGGTATCGCCCATAAACACCTTGGCAGGATGCGCATTAAATACCAAAAATGCAACACACGCACCGCTAAGAGCGCCCATAAATACAGCAATTGCTGTTTCTTTCATCAAAAATGCCACAACTGTCAAAAATATACTTACAATAAGTGTAACACTCGTAGCCAAGCCGTCTAAACCATCAGTAAGATTTACGCTGTTAACCATCGCAAGCTGAACAAAAACTATAAACGGAATAACAAAAAGACCTATGTCAACTGTTGTTTCTAAAAACGGTATAATTATTTCTCCGTTTAAATATCCCATATAGTTAAGTGCAACTGTACTTATCACACTCACCAAAAGCTGAGCTGAAAATTTTTGTTTTGCAGATAATCCCAGGTTTCGTTTCATTACAACCTTAATAAAATCATCAACAAAACCAATTACACCAAACAAAAATGCCGCAGCTAAAATAATTAATATTTCTGCATTTGCCTTTTGCGGCAGATATGCAAACAATAAAGTTGCAATTAAAACCGCCAAAATCATTGTTATGCCACCCATTGTAGGTGTTCCGCTTTTTTTCTGATGCCAACTGGGTCCTTCTTCGCGTATATTCTGACCAAATTTCAACTTCCGCAAAAACGGAATTAATACAGGTGTTGCCACAAGGCATATTAAAGCTGAGCAAGCTGCTCCGCAAAGTAAAGTTCTCAAATTACACAACCCCTTATCACTTTATTAAAGCGAATTTATCATAAATTCTGTTACCTTTTCAAGCTCCATAACCCGCGACGCCTTAACCAGCACATAGCATCCTTTCTCGAGCACCGATGACAAACGAGAATTAAGTTCTTCTGCCGTGTCGTATGAATGAATTTTAGAACTGTCCATTCCGCTTTCAAATGCCCCCTGAGCTATAAATTTTGCCTGTGCTCCAACAGTTAAAAGCTCATCTATTTTATTTAAAACAACCGATGCACCTACACCTTTGTGTGCCTCATAAGAGTACTCACCAAGGCAGGCAATATCGCCAAGCACCGCAATTTTTTTGCCGCTATATGCCCCAAGCACTTTAAGTGCTGCATTCATCGAATCGGGTGCGGCATTATAGCAATCGTTAATAATTGTATAGCCGTTATGACTTATCGTATCCATTCGCATATTAGCAGGACGAAATTCTGCCAGAGCACGAATTATATCATTATCCGAGACGCCAAAGTGGATACCTGTTGTTATCGCAAAAAGCGCATTATACACATTATGCTCACCGGGAATATTAAGCTTTACATCAAAGCTTTTGCCAAATCCCGAAAACTTAAAGCTTACACTTTCTGCGCTTACCTTTATATCAGTTGCCAAAGCATCACAGCCGGCATTCTTTCCTACTGTGTAGGTTTTATGTTCAATTTCGTCTTTATGTTTTTTCAATATCGGGTCGTCGCCGTTTATAATAACTGTTCCGCCCTTTTTAACATTGTTAAATATTTCTGACTTTGCCTTATATATGTTTTCTTGCGACCCCAAAAGCTCGATATGTGACATACCTATATTCGTTATCATCGCAAGGTCAGGTTTTGCTACAGATGAAAGTCTTTGGATTTCGCCAAAACCGCTCATTCCCATTTCTAAAACTGCACACTCGTGCGAATTATCCAAACGGAAAACCGTAAGCGGAAGTCCTATTTCGTTATTGAAATTTCCTTCTGTTTTTAAGGTATTCATTTTTTGCGACAAAACCTGCGCAACCATTTCTTTTGTTGTTGTTTTGCCTACGCTGCCGGTTAAACCAACAACATTAATATCAAACAAGCTGCGATAATACTGCGCCGTTTGCCTCAATGCTGCAAGAGTATCATTAACGCGGATAACCGTTACACTTTTATCATCACACTTAATATTTTTTGATGTAAAGGTTGCAACAGCTCCCAGCGCAATTGCTTTTTCTATAAAATCGTGACCGTCAAAGCGTTCGCCCACAAGAGGAACAAACAGACAGTCCTTTGTAATTTTTCTGCTGTCTGTAACAATGTCTGTTATCTCGATATTTGCATTGCCGGATAAAACTTCCCCTTTGGTCGCATTAACTATTTCCGATAATTTAACAGATACCATTATGCATTCATTCCTTCCAGAAGTTCTTTTATAACCTCACGTTCGTCGAAATGACGCTTTTCTTTTCCTATTATCTGATATGTTTCGTGACCCTTGCCTGCTAAAATTATGCAATCACCGCTTTTACCTATTTTAAGTGCATAGCCTATAGCCTCTCGTCTGTTTTCAATTGTAATATATTCACAGCCGGTCTTTTTCATTCCCTCTTCTATCTGACGGATAATAGGCATTGGTTCTTCCGTTCTTGGATTGTCAGAGGTAATTATACAAAAATCTGACAGTTTGCCTGCTATTTCGCCCATTACAGGACGTTTGGTACTGTCACGGTCACCGCCGCAGCCAAACAGAGTAATTACTCTGCCCTGTGCAAATTCACGAACAGTGCTTATTATATTTTCCAATCCGTCAGGGGTATGTGCATAATCGATTATAACTGTATAATCTGTGTTTGTATATACAGTTTCCGCACGGCCTTTAACCCCCTGAGCCAGGGTAAGAGCAGTTAATATTTCATCAGCAGCAAGACCTAAGCTGATACAGCTTACAACAGCCGCCATAGCATTATACACCGAGAATTTTCCCGGTATACCCAGTCTTACTGCGTAAGTATCTGCATTATTTACTAAGTCAAATAATATTCCGCGAGCCGATATTCTTACATTTTCTGCTTTAAAATCAGATGCTTTATCAATCGAATAGCTGAATTTAGGGCAATCGGTTGTCTCTAAAAGCTTAGCTCCCCACACATCGTCTGCATTAATAACAGCTTTATTACACATATTAAACAGTATCTTTTTAGCATCAAAATAGTTTTCCATCGTAACGTGAAAGTCCAGATGATCCTGCGTTAAGTTGGTAAAGGTTGCGATTTCATATTCTATTCCGTAAACACGTGATAAAGACAGCGAGTGTGACGATACCTCCATCACGACATATTCTGTGCCGACATCTGCCATTTCACGAAACAGCTCGTGAAGCTCGTATGACTCGGGAGTTGTACGCTCACCGGGCAGCAATTTGTCGCCTATCATATTGCCGTTAGTGCCGATTAAACCAACCTTTTTACCCGAAAACTCTAATATCTGTTTTATAAGCGATGTTACTGTAGTTTTGCCGTTTGTGCCCGTAACACCTATAATTTTCATTTCTTTTGCAGGGTTTTCAAACCAGCTTGCGCTTATTTTCGCCAATGCTTTTCTCGAATCAGGCACGCGAACAGAGATTGCATCTCCTGTATCGGCATCATCTTCAATAATTACCGCTGCTGCACCCTTTGCCAAAGCATCAGGGATATATTTGTGCCCATCTGTGCTAAATCCCTTTATTGCAACAAAGAGCCACCCTTTCTGCACTTTTTGCGAATTATATGCTACACCTTTTATTTCAACATCATTTTCAGCATTCCATACGGCATCTGTGCCCTTTAGCAGCTGTGATAAAAGCATTGTTTTCACCCTTTCTAGTCTACGTCCAAGAATCTGAACTCTACCTTAACAATACTGCCGGCTTCCATTTGTGTTCCCGGCAACGGGTCTTGTCTTATTGCGATTGTTCTTTGTGATGTACTTCCTGTTGCACCTGCGCTGCTTACATTAAGATTAAGCTTATTCGCCATAAGACGCGCCTGAACCTCGGTAAGCGACAGATTAAGAACATCGGGAACAGAAACAAGATTACCCGAATTTTCTTCTGTATATACAATTACTGTTGATTTTGCTGTCATATTAGAGCCGGCTTTCGGCATCTGGTCTTTTACTGTTTCACCGTTTCCGACAATAGTATATGTCAGATTCTGGGCAGTAATATCTTTTTTAGCCGCCGCTGTGCTCTTGCCCTTTACATCGGGCACATAAACGTCAAGATTTTCTTTTTCTTCTTCTGTGTACTGCGGTTCAATTTTCATATAACGCAGTATGTCTTCCATTATTTTTCCTACGACAGGAGCCGCTATACGTCCGCCGTAATATTCTCCGTTAGATGCCTCGTCAAGCATTACCAGGCAGGCAACCTTCGGGTCGTTTGCAGGCGCAAAGCCTATAAACGAAGAAACATATTTTCCGTTACCGCGAGGAATTTTTTCAGAAGTTCCGGTCTTGCCTGCTAAACGGAATCCTTTAATATAAGCATTCTGACCCGAGCCGTTCATTACTACGTTTTCTAAAAGCGAACACATCATATCAGATGTTTCTTTAGATATAACCTGACGAACCACCTTGGGTTCTGTGCTTTTTAAAGTGTTTCCTTCATCATCGACAAGCTCTTTTACCAAAAACGGCTTTAAAAGATTGCCGCCGTTTGCGATAGCACTTACCGCTGAAATCAACTGAAGCGGTGTTATTTTAGGACCCTGACCGAATGCAGTAGTCGAAAGCTCCATAATTCCGAAGTTATTATCGCCGTAAAATACGCCCTTTGCTTCACCCGGAAGGTCAAATCCGGTAATATCTGTAAAACCGAAGGCTTTATAATATTTTTTAAATAAATCAGCACCTACCAGTTGACCCACTTCAATAAATACGGGGTTGCAGGAGTTCTGAACCCCCTCTTTAAAGTTCTGTGTTCCATGACCATTTCGGTTAGCACAGGCAATTCTGCGGTCTGCAACAACCTTATATCCGGGGCAGAAGAATGGTGTATTTATGGTTACTATATCCTCTTCAAGTGCCATTGCAGCTGTCATTATTTTAAAACATGAGCCGGGTTCATAAGAGTCAACAACCGCTTTATTTCTCCACATTTTATAAAGGGCATTCATTTTTTCTGTTGCTCTTTCCTGCTCGTTTGTGATAGCTTCTACGCGTTGTTTTTCACCCTCGTCAACCAATTCAAACGGATTATTAAGGTCAAAGTCCGGCTTTGTGGTCATAGCCAGAACTTCACCGGTTTCAACATCCATTACAATAGCCGCTGCACCCTGCTGCACCTTTTCTTCTCTGAAAACATTTTCAAGATGCTTTTCTGCAAAATGCTGTATTACCTCATCAATTGTCAGAACTATATTCGTTCCGTTCTGTGCATCTATATATTTTTCCTGCTGAAACGGCATATCCGTATCAAGCGCATTTTTTAATGATATAACTCGACCCGGAACACCCTTTAACTGCTCGTCATACACCATTTCGATGCCGGCTAAGCCCTGATTATCATCACCGGTAAAGCCTATTACGTGCGATGCAAACGTGCCGTAAGGATAGTAACGCTTTGAATCCTCCTGAAGATATATTCCGTAAAGTTCAAGCTCGCGCACCTTGTTTGCAAGCTCTACATCAATTTTTCTTTTTATTGTTACGTGGTTTGTATTTTTATCAAGCAGTTTTTTAATTTCAGACGCATCCATTTCTAAAACCGCGCCCAGTTGTTCGGCAATTTTATCGGCATCTTTTTTACTGTTACGAATTTCGTTAGGGTTCGCCGTAACTGTTTCGACAGTTGAGCTTTGTGCAAGCACCTTGCCGTTTCGGTCATATATAGTTCCCCTGCGTGATGCGACAACGTTGTCACGCGTTTGCTGTTCTAACGCCTCCCTTTGAAGCTTAGGCCCATCAATAATCTGCAAATAAGCAATTCTTATGCCCAAACCGCTTAAAAGCGACGCAAAAACAACGAATATAACAAGTATTCTTATTTGTAGTTTTCGTTTAGGTTTTTCCATACCCATCGCTAAAACCCCATTCTGATATATTTCTTCTAAACCAAAGTTAGTGCGGAAGAGTTTTACTCCCCCACACTAACGTAACAAGCACCCTAATTATAATATAATGCCCGTTTAATCCAAATATTCCTTAGCTTTGCCAAAAAAGGCGAACAGTTTACTTTCTTCACCTATATTGCCTTTGCTAATTTTTTCTACGTGATCTACCTGATTCAAATCTACATAAACCGTCTGATACTTTTCGGGCCGATTCATCCCCAATCTCTCGACCGCTGCGCTTTCAACAGTTTTCAAATCAAGTGCGTGCTCAATTTCCATTTTAACTCGTTCGTTAGTTGCAACAAGGTCTGAAAGCTGTTTTTCTTTTTTTTCGATTGCGTTTGTTGTTTCGGTTATTACTACACCTCGATAAAGAACAAAGAATGCCGCAACAATTAACAGCGCCACCGCAAGTAATGACTTTACTTTAGCCTTTGCCTGCTGTTTTTGTCTTTTGGCTAATTGTTCTTTTGTAAGCTGTTTTGGTTTGACACTTGTTTTAATTCTTACATTCGGGTTATAGCTTGGTAATTCGGTTTTTCTTACAGCATTGCCGTCGTAATAGGTTCTGCCATAACTTGCTTGGTCGCGGTAATAACTTGCGTTGTCACGTCTGGCCAATTTCTTCACCCCTTACCTTTCTTTTTAATAACCTTACTTTTCTGTTGTTTTTTCAAACACTCTTAATTTCGCGCTGCGTGCTCTGGGATTTTCTGCAAGCTCGCCGGCTGCCGATACAATCGGCTTTCTGTTTACCAATTTACCTTGCGGTTTTTTACCGCACACGCAAACCGGAAATTCTTTTGGACAAATGCAGCCTGACGCAAGTTCTGAAAATACGTTTTTGACTATTCTGTCCTCTAATGAATGAAAGGTGATTATTGCAAGTCTGCCGCCCGGCATAAGAACATCAGCAAAATCTCTTACCGCCTGCTCTAAAATTGCAAGTTCACCGTTAACCTCGATGCGAATCGCCTGAAAAGTGCGTTTCGCAGGATGTGGACCGTCTTTGCGCGCCCCCTTTGGTACTGCCTTCTTTATGATTTCAACCAACTGAGCGGTAGTCTTGATTTCACCTGCCGCACGTTCGCGCTCAATAAATTCAGCAATACGCCGCGCCCAACGATCTTCACCATATTGAAAAATGATTCTTTCTAATTCATTTGCGCTGTAACC
>JAFYXI010000062.1 GCA_017546245.1 Clostridia bacterium
ATAATCATTTTTTATAAATATTTATGCACGAAATATTGTAGGGAACGCATTAATGCGTTCCGCGGAATGGATAAATCCATTCCCTACAACCAAACATTGCATAATTATTCGCTATATATGATTATTGAGACAGCCCCTTTTGTTATTAGTTAATCTTTACTGTTTCCCAAAGGGTATTAATGTAATCCAATGTATCTTTACTTAAATTACGATATGCATATTTATTGTACTGCTCGGCAAAGTTTTCTGTGTTCTGATAGAGAACAGACATTGCTTCTTCGCCCATATATTCTATATAGCTGTCGTTTTCATATACGAGCTTGTTAGGAGAAGCATAATAAGTGTATTCTGCATTTGCAATTGCTGCTTCTTCAGATAACATAAAGTTAATAAATATTTCAGCTAATTCTTTATTCTGACAGCAGGTTGGTATGCACATTGCATCTATATAGCAATTTGTTCGCTCGGGATAGTAGAATTTTAAGTCTACATCTTCTGCCTGAGCATTTTTCATTGTAAAATAGTCACCTGCATAATATGCTCCGATTGCAGCCTCGCCCGATTCCATCATATTATATATTTCATCCATAACAAGACTGTAAACCAACGGACGCTGAAGCATAAGCTCTTCGTATGCGCTGTCCCAAACTTTAGGGTCTTCAGAGTTTACATCAAGTCCCAGTTTATACATTGCCATACCAAAGGCATCGCGAGAGTTGTTAAACTGCAAAATTTTATCTGCATATTTTTTATTCCATAAAAGGTCCCAATTTGTTGCATCTGCTTCGTCTACAACATTTGCGTTGTAAATTACACCTATTATACCGTATGCGTAAGGAACAGTATAAAGATTTTCCGGGTCGTAATAAAGTTCTTTAAACGAATCGTTAATATACTGATAGTTTGGAATGTTATCAAAGTTTAATGGAAGCAACATATCCTCGCTCATCATACGCGAAATCATATAATCAGACGGAATAACAACGTCGTAGCTTACTGCACCGCTTGATAGCTTGTTATACATATCTTCATTAGAAGCAAATGTAGAGTAGTTAACCTTTACTTTTTTTCCGTAGGTTTCTTTGTACCAGTTTTCAAATTCTTTTATTGTATCAAAGGAGTCTTCGCTGCCGTCAGAGATATACTCGCCCCAGTTATAGACGTTTAAAGTCAGAGTTTCTTCGTTGCTGCAGCCCGAAAGAGCAAAGCAAGTTGTTAAAATTAATGCTGCGGTTAAAATTGCTAAAAGTTTTTTTGCCATTTTAATCCTCCTGATTATAATTATTTGTTATTTTTCTTTTGCTTTTTAAGCTTTTTAATTTTACGTCCTTCTTCATCGTCTACAGAGTTGTTGAGTAACAACAATGCCATAGTTACGAAAAATATTATTGTAGCTAAAGCATACATTTTCGGAGTAACGGTTTTTTTTGTCATGCCGTATATACGAATAGGCAGGGTTTCAAAGCCGTTTCCTGTTGTAAAATAGCTTATAACAAAGTCATCAAGTGATAAGGTAAATGCCATAATCGCACCCGTTATAATTCCGGGCAGAATTTCGGGGACTGTTACTTTAAAAAATGCTCTTAAAGGAGTGCATCCTAAGTCCATTGCCGCATCCAGCAAATCACGTTCCATTTGTTGTAATTTAGGCAAAACCTGAAAAATTACATAGGGCAGACAGAAGGTTACATGAGCGATAAGCATTGTCCAGAAGTTAAGACTTGTAGATGCTCCAACCATTCTGCCTACAAACACAAATACCAGCATCATCGAAATACCGGTTATGATATCCGGATTTATCATCGGGATATTTGTAACTGTATTAACGAGCGAACGAAACCACTTTTTGCGCAGCTTGTATATTCCCAATGCTGCGGCAGTTCCCATTGCTGTCGATATTGCAGTTGCCGAAAATGCAAGGATAAGAGTGTTTTTTACCGACTCTAAGGTGTTGCTGTCGCTGAAAAGCTCGCGATACCATTTTAATGAGAACCCCGAAAATACCGACAGACTTTTTGCATCGTTAAATGAAAATACCAACAAAACAGCGATGGGAGCAAAAAGAAAAATAAAAATTAAGGTTGTATATATTTTTGATGTAATTTTCATTTTTACTCACCTCCGTAAACATGCTTTGCAGTAAAGTATTTAACTAAAGCCATGCAGGCAAGCAGTATAATCATTAAAATAAATGCAATTGCTGCGGCAAAGTGGAGGTTGTTTGCAATGTACTGTCCCTCAATTGCATCGCCTATTAAGAAAAACTTTCCGTTACCGAGCTTTTGCGATATATAAAATGTGCTGATAGACGGAATTAAAACCATTGTTATGCCTGATATAACGCCGGGCATGCTAAGCGGAAAAACCACGCGCTTTAAAACTGAAAATCCGTTACAGCCAAGATCGCGTGCGGCTTCTAAAAGTCTTAAATCAAGCTTTGCCAGAATTGAGTAGACAGGAAGTATCATATAAGGAAAATAGTCGTATACCATACCTATTACTACTGCGGTTTCTGTGCCTATAATATGCACCTTGTCAAAGCCTAAAAATTCTAAAATGCCATTTAATATTCCTGTATCCTGCAAAATTGTCATCCAAGCATATGTGCGTATTAAAAAGTTCATCCACATAGGAATCATTACTAATGTCATAAGAGTTTTCTGAGTTTTTTCTTTAGCTCTTGCCATAATATATGCCATTGGATATCCAAATAAAAGACAAATTAAAGTCGAAATTGCCGCAAGCCTTAAAGAACGCATAAAGATGGTTAAATAAGTTCGGATTTCGCGGACTGTTCCGTCGTCTTCGGTTATGCTGCTTGTTGCTGTAAAAAATCTTGTTATATTTTCGGTAGTAAATGCAAAATTATCATCGGTAAAAGCATAATAAGCAACAAAGACGAGCGGCACTAAAATAAAAATAAGCGACCAGACGGAATACGGCAATAAAGCGATATTAAGACCGGAACGTGAATTTTTTTTCATGCTTACTCATCACCCCCGGGATTTGAAAGCTCATCAAGCTCGTTAGAGTATGAAGAGTAGTCGCCAAACATACCTGAATATTTTGATTTTTTCATTATATGAATCGCATCAGGGTCAAGACTTATGCCGATGCGTTCGTCTACATTGACCGAATCGGTAGTCTGTATCATCCACTTAAATCCGCCGATGTCTACAATAATTTCGTTATGAACACCCATAAAGGTTACATTTGTTACAACACCGCTTAACATTCCTTCGCTTTCGGAAACTATGTCAACGTCTTCGGGTCTTACAACAACATCAACCTGTTCGCCGTTTTCAAATCCGGTGTCCAGACACTTAAAGGTATGCCCCGAAAAGTTTACGGTATAGTTTTCAAGCATTGTTCCGTCTATTATATTACTTTCGCCGATGAAGTCGGCTACAAATGCATTTTTCGGCTCGTTATATATGTCGGTAGGAGTGCCTATCTGCTGAATTTTACCCTCGCTCATAACAACGATGGTGTCAGACATACTCAAAGCTTCTTCCTGGTCGTGAGTTACAAATATAAAAGTAATTCCTGTGCTTTTCTGAATTTTTTTAAGCTCTTGCTGCATATCCTTTCTCAGTTTTAAATCAAGAGCACCGAGCGGTTCGTCCAAAAGCAAAACCTTAGGATGATTAATAAGCGCACGCGCAATAGCCACACGCTGCTGCTGACCGCCTGACAGGCTGGTAACTCTGCGGTCTGCAAAGTTAGACAGCATAACTAAAGACAACATTTCATTAACCTTTTCGTTAATTTCTTTTTTAGGTACTTTGCGTTCGCGAAGCGGAAATGCAACATTTTCAAAAACATTAAGGTGAGGAAATAAAGCATATTTCTGAAAAACTGTATTTACATTACGTTTGTGGGGAGGTGTATCGTTAATTCGTTCGCCCATAAACATAATATCGCCCTCGTCGGGATGCTCAAAACCGCCAATCATACGAAGAGTCGTGGTTTTTCCGCACCCTGAAGGACCAAGCAGAGTTATAAACTCGTTGTCGTAAATATCTAAACTTATATTGTCTAAAACAGTTTCTCCGTCAAAAGATTTTGATATGTTTTTTAGCTCAATAATTTTTTTCATTTCCTTCTCCTTACCAGACTCAAATTTAAAATCGGCAACAAAAAAAGCGATATGCACTAGCCGGCATACCACTTGCAGAAAACGAAACATAATGCGCCCAAAAAGCAGGGCAAAGCATAAATCGAATCCCAATGGGTTTAGAGTCTATATAGCAAAGATTACTTTTACTACTCTCATTGACCATTTCACAAGTTATATGCCG
>JAFYXI010000063.1 GCA_017546245.1 Clostridia bacterium
AAGAAATTTCGTTTAAAACGAAATTTTACTTTTATATTTTGCCATTTAAAAAGTTTAATGCATTGTAAAATTAATTATAAATTATGCTTTATGCGTTCTGCGCTTTTTTTACATTCCGAGCCGTTAGGCTTTTGCCTTAAAAGACTTACAGTCTGTGCACTGCTCCATAGTCGGATTCATTTCGTGTGTTCCTACAGTTATGCAATCCAACGAGCAATAATTTTTGTCATTGCAATGATACTCACATTGCTGTACGGTACATTTAATACATTCATTTGCTTTATTGCAGTTCATGTTCATTTTTTATACCTCCTTATCGGTACATTAGCTATTATGCCCACTCAAAAAAAATATATTCTTAAATTTTAAAAAATTTTTAACGCATACTAAAAACAGTTGAAGAATTGTTTTAATTATGATAAAATATACTTTATCTATGAATGACTATGGAGGATTTTTTTAAAATATGAACATAAAAAAGTTTCTGCTGGCAATGCTTATTACGGTTTTTGCTTTGGTTACGGTTGCCGGCGGTGCAACTCTTGCTAATTTTTTATATGGCGACAGCTTATCTGACGAAATTACCCGACTGCTTGATAAACCGGTCGGCAAAAAAATAAATATCCTTTTAATGGGTCTTGATGAAGACAAAACGCGTGCCGATACTATTATGATTGTTACCGTAAATCCTGAAGATAATACGGTAAAGCTCTTGTCAATTCCCCGTGACACTCGTGTTTATGTCGGAAATTCAGCTATTAAAATCAACTCTACTATGGGATACAAAAAACGCGAAGAGTTAATGATTCAGAAATTAAGAGAAATTACAGGAATGCCGATTCATTATTATGCCGAAGTCGATTTTTCCGGTTTTAAAGAAATTGTTGATATTTTAGGCGGCGTTGATTATAACGTTCCTTATTCAATGAACTACGATGACCCAACACAGAATCTGCACATTCATTTTTCACCCGGAATGCAGCATTTAGATGGTCAGAAAGCACACGATTACGTGCGTTTTCGTCAAAACAACAACCACACCGCTCCCGGTCTTTATGCAATGGGCGATGAAGGCAGAATTCAGGCACAGCAAGACTTTTTAAAAGAATTTTTCAGACAAAAGCTGCAGCCGCAGTATCTTTCTAAAGCTCCTGAACTTATAGATGAAATTTATAAATATGTAAAAACAAACTTTAGTGTAGCAGATGCTATCCGCTATTCAGGAATGCTTAAAAAAATTGACCCCGGCACATTCGAAACTTACGTTTTGCCGGGCGAAGCACGCTATGTTGGCGGTGTGTCGTACTTTATTCATTATCCTAACGCAACACAAGACTTAGTATATAAGAAGTTCGGATATTTAAACGGCGTTTCTGTAACGCCTCCGCCCGAGCCGTCACCGTCTGCATCAGCATCACCTGCGCCGACATCGGGCGCAAATTAATTTAAAACACAACCTTTCAGGCATTTTGTTTTTTAACACAGGAGGAATTTTTATGAATATTAAAAAGTTTTTCCGTTCATTGTTTTTAACCGTGCTTATTCTGGCTGTAGTTGCCGGCGGTTTTGCTGTTGGTAATTTTATGACAGCAGGAAATCTGCCCGCTTCACTTTCGGCACTTTTAGATTCTCCGCCCGAAGGCAAAATGAACATTCTTTTAATGGGTCTTGATGAGGGCAAAACACGTGCCGATACCATTATGCTGGCAAGCATAAACAGCGAGGATAAAACAGTTAAAATTTTGTCTATACCGCGTGACACACGGGTTAAAGTCGGCAATAACAACATAAAAATAAATTCGACTATGGGATATAAAAGACGCGAAGAGCTGATGATTGAAAAGGTAAAAGAAATTACCGGTATGCCAATTCATTATTATGCCGAGGTGGATTTTTCAGGCTTTATTGAAATTATGGATATTTTAGGCGGCGTTGATTACGATGTGCCTTATGATATGGACTATGACGACCCTGTGCAAAATTTAAGCATTCATTTAAAAGCCGGAATGCAGCACCTTGACGGCAAAGAATGCCACGATTATGTGCGATTCCGTCAAAATAACGACGGCAGTCTTCCCGGTAACTATATGTTGGGTGACCCCGGAAGAATAGAAGCCCAGCAGGCTTTTTTAAAAGAGGTTATCCGCCAGAAGCTAAGCTTTAAATATATTGTTCAGGCTCCACGGCTTGCAAAGGCAATTTCAAAATATGTTACCACAAACTTTACTGTCTCAGACGGATTAAAATATGTTAAGATGCTAAAAAACATAGATATGGAAAATGATGTTAAAACCTTTGTTCTTCCCGGCGGCTCAAAAATGGTTTACGGTGCGTCATATTACATCTACGATGCTAAAAAAACCGCAGAACTGGTTAAAACAGAATTTGGATATTAAAAATTTACATAGCAAAAGGTCGCAGCAATAGCTGCGACCTTTTAATTATTATAGAAACAATCTTCTTTCCATTTTAATTGATTTGTATCAATATATTCCCATATTTTTTGGTAGTCCTTTTCGTTACGAATAATATGGTCGTGAAATGACCGTTGCCAAAGAACACTGCCAAATTTATTTGTTGTGTATGATTTTAGTTGCCCAATTATATTTTGTAGGGGAGGGTCTCTGTGCCCTCCCGAATCATCCAAAATAACAATTAAATGAATATGGTTTGGCATAATTACATATTTATCAATTTTTACATTAATATAGTTATCATTAATATATTGTATTGATTTTTCAGTTTCTTTTCCTATAAGTGTTAATATATTTTTCGGGAGGGCGCAGAGACCCTCCCCTACGATATTTGACAATATACATTCTCGGTTGTGCGTACATATTGTAACAAAATATGCTCCCGGCGTTCCATAATCATATTCTTTTAAACGAGTAGGTTTTCTTTTTGGTAAGTTCATATTATTTTTCCCCATAAAGTATGGAATCAAAATCTGTACATAAAATTTCTTTTATTAAAACAAGCTCATCAGGATACAAATGCCTTTGACCAACCTCAATCTTTGCAATAGCACTTCGCGTTATATCACAACCTCGCAATTGTAGCTTTGCAGAAAGAGTATCTTGAGTCATTCCAACAGATTCTCTGATTTTTCTAATATTATTCCCAATTTCTTTTTCGATAATTTTATTCATTAAATCAATCCTTTGCACTCAAATAGGAACAAATGGCTTGACTTTATTATATGTTTAATTTATAATATTATTGCACTTATATAAGTGCAATAATATATTCTACGGAGGTTAATCAAATGAAAAAACGATTACAGGGATTAGTTGCAGGAATTTTAATTGGAACAATATTAACAAGCGGTGCGGTATTTGCAAAACAAGGCAGCGAATGGGCAGAGTTATTTTATAATAACATAAAAATATCTTTAAACGGACAAAACGTTCAGCCCAAAGATGCAAATGGAAACTACGTCGAGCCTTTTATTATCAACGGAACGACATATCTGCCCGTTCGTGCGGTAGCAAATGCTTTAGGAATAAATGTTGATTGGAACGGAACGACAAATACAGTTTTGCTTTCAAATCAAAAAGCAGAAAGCGTTGCTACAGGATTTGATGCAACTCAAGTTGCCGGTGAAATTAAAGTAGTAAAGGAATATACTTGGAAAAATAGTTACAGTAATTATGTTGCTATTATTTTAAAAAATGATTCTGCTTATACATTATCACCAAGAGTTCAGATTTCGTTTAAAGATAAAAATGGGACGGTTATAGGTGCAGAAAATAAATCAGATAATGCATTTGGACCGGGAAATGAAATGGCTTTTATTTTTAACAATGACGAAAGTTTTGAAAGCTATGAATATATAGTTTCGGCAAACGAAGAAAAATATTATAATGAATGTGTATCAAAATTAGAGTGTTCTGTTTCGACTACACCCGAAAAAGCTATTATTCAGGTCAAAAATAACGGTTCTGTTGCGGCAAGATTTGTAGAATACACAGTTTTATTTAAAAAAGGCAACGACGTGGTAGATTATGATTGGGGATTTTGCGCAGATGACGATTCTGAAATTAAGCCGGGAATGACGGAAATAGAAGAGGCTACTATCTATGGTAAAAAATTTAATTCTGTAGAAGTATACTTTACAGGAAGGGCATCGCGAAATTAGCATTTACTAGCTTTAATATATGATAAAAGGCTGAACATTTTTGTTCAGCCTTTTATCATATATTTTTATAACAATTCTTTTCTAAGCTCTTCGCCAGATTTAGGTGAGAGCATGGCAGGTGCTACATCTAAAACAGATTTTGCACCGATATTTCCGCTTTTATTTAAGCGGTATGCCGCACGGGCATATGAAACCAATACACTTGATGTAAACTGCGGATTTGAGCCAAGCTTTAAGGCATATTCAATAATTTGCGGAGTTTGTGCGTCAAAACCTGTTTTACCGCTGCGGATTACGAATCCGCCGTGTGGCATTGCCGCGTGGTCGCGTGCCATTTCTTCTTCGGTTATAAAATGAACTGTTGTGTTATAGTCTGCAAAATAGTTCGGCATTGTTTTAATTTCGTTTTCTATCTGCGCCTTGTCTGCGCCCTCTTCTGCCACAACAAAGCATTCACGAGTATGCTTGTCGCGTGTTGAAAGCTCAGGATTTGAGCCGCTTCTTACCTCGTTAATTGCGCTTTCAACAGGAACGGTATACTGAATTGCATTTTTAACACCGCTAATTCTGCGAATGGCATCAGAATGCCCCTGACTTACACCCTTGCCCCAGAAGGTATAGGTTTCGCCATCGGGAAGAACCGCTTCAGCGTAAGCACGGCTTAAAGAGAAAAGACCCGGGTCCCAGCCAACCGATATAATGCTTGTATGACCTGCTGCTTTTGCCGCTGCATCAACTGCGGCATAATATTCAGGAATTTTTGCGTGGGTATCAAAGCTGTCGATTGTATTAAAAAGTGCCGCAAATTCAGGTCCTTGTTTTGGCAGGTCTGTTGCACTTCCGCCGCACAAAATAAGAACATCTATTTCGTCTTTATGAGCAGCCGCATCATCGGTATGATAAACCGGTATGCCGCTTGCTGTTTTAACTGTTTTTGGGTCACGGCGAGTAAAAAGCGCCACTAACTCCATATCTTTATTCTGAGAAATTGCCATTTCGACACCTTTTCCCAGATTTCCGTACCCTGCGATTGCAACTTTAATTTTTTCCATTTATTAATGCCTCCAATATAAATAATCTGTCTATGTTTCTGCACCTTAAATTTTGTACAGTTATTTTTTACCTTATTGCTTTTATTATACAATTATAGCACAAGTTTTGCTATCTTGTAAATATTTGCAATAATTTTTTAAAAAAATTTAAAAAAGAACCTCGCAAATAAATGCGAAGTTCTTTTATGGTTTTTGTCTTTATACACTCTGCGCTAAATCTGACTGCGTTGGTTTAATATCCCATTCCGCCCGGCATAGCCGGAGCAGCCGGAGCTTCAGGAGCAGGCTTATCTGCAACCAGACTTTCGGTTGTTAATACCATTGCTGCAACACTTGCTGCGTTTTGCAATGCACTTCTTGTAACCTTAGCCGGGTCTACGATACCTGCCTCTAACATATCAACATATTTTTCGTTTAATGCGTCAAAGCCGAAAGATGCTTTTTCGTTAGCTTTTAACTTTTCAACGATTACCGAACCCTCTAAGCCTGCGTTTGCAGCAATCTGCTTAACCGGCTCTTCGAGAGCTTTTAATACAATCTGAACACCTGTTTTTTCATCGCCGCTTGTAGCATCTAACAGCTTTTCAACTGCGCCGATAGCCTTAATGTAAGATGTTCCGCCGCCTGCAACGATACCCTCTTCAACTGCAGCCTTGGTTGCAGCTAAAGCATCTTCGATACGGAGCTTCATTTCTTTCATTTCGGTTTCTGTTGCAGCACCAACCTTGATAACTGCTACACCGCCTGACAATTTTGCCAAACGTTCCTGCAGCTTTTCACGGTCAAATTCAGATGTGGTTTCTTCAATCTGAGCTTTAATCTGAGCAACACGAGCTTTAATAGCCTCCGCATCACCTGCACCGTCAACAATGATGGTGTTTTCTTTCTGAACTTTAACCTGACGAGCACGACCAAGCTGTGCAATCTGAGTTTCTTTAATATCAAGACCTAATTCTTCAGTAATAACCTCGCCGCCTGTTAAGGTTGCGATATCTTTAAGCATTTCTTTTCTTCTGTCGCCAAAGCCCGGAGCTTTTACGGCAACACATACGAAAGTACCACGAAGTTTGTTAACCAAAAGTGTAGCTAATGCTTCACCTTCGATATCTTCTGCGATGATTAAGAGTTTTTTGCCCTGCTGAACAATCTGCTCTAAAACAGGGAGAAGATCCTGAATGTTCGAAATTTTCTTATCAGTAATCAAAATATAAGCATCGTCTAAAACCGCTTCCATCTTGTCAACATCTGTTGCCATATAAGGAGAGATGTATCCACGGTCGAACTGCATACCCTCAACAACCTCTGAATAAGTTTCAGCGGTTTTTGATTCTTCAACAGTTATAACACCATCGTTTGTAACCTTTTCCATAGCATCAGCGATAAGCTCGCCAACCTTTTCGTTAGCTGCAGAGATAGATGCAACACGTGCAATATCGTCTTTGCCCTTTACCTTTTCGCTTGTTGAAATAACATAGTCAACAGCAGCCTGAGTAGCACTTGCAATACCTTTTTTAACAATCATCGGATTTGCGCCTGCTGCGATGTTTTTCATACCCTCACGAATGAGCGCCTGTGCTAAAAGTGTAGCGGTTGTAGTACCGTCACCTGCAACATCGTTTGTTTTGGTAGCAACCTCTTTAACGAGCTGTGCACCCATATTTTCGAATGCATCTTCAAGCTCAACCTCTTTAGCGATAGTTACACCGTCGTTAGTGATTAACGGTGCGCCGAATTTTTTATCTAATACAACGTTACGTCCTTTAGGTCCTAATGTAACTTTAACGGTATCTGCCAACTGGTCAACACCGCTCTGAAGGGCTTTTCTAGCCTCTTCGCCGAATTTGATTTCCTTTGCCATGATTTATACCTCCGATTTAATTATTCAATAACAGCTAAAACGTCGCTCTGCTTTAAGATGGTCATTTCTTCGCCATCGAACTTAACTTCTGTACCTGCGTATTTGCTTGTGATAACGCGGTCGCCGACTTTAAGCTCCATTTTAACTTCTTTTCCGTCGATAACTCCGCCCGGACCAACTGCAACAACCTCTGCAACCTGAGGTTTTTCTTTAGCAGTACCCGGCAGAACGATTCCGCTCTTTGTTGTTTCTTCAGTTTCAACCATTTTTATAACGACTCTGTCGCCCAACGGTTTAATAGTCATTTTAAACTCCTCCTTTGGATATGTTACCTGATTTTTGGCTTGTTAGCACTCCTACCATCCGAGTGCTAACACAAGTAATATATTACTCAATTATTGGTTTTTTGGCAAATATTATGAATTGTCAAATTTTTAAAATATCTCTCTAATGCTCTTATTTTCTTTAATTTTTATGGTATTTTATCTATTTTTATTCTTTAATGATAGTTTACAATTTCTTCATTAAATTTTGTATTTTTTTGAGGTTTAAAATCAATAATTTCTTGATTCAAATAGCTATTTTTGATATACTATAAAATAGGATATTTAAGATAGGCGGTGTTTTTTTTGGAAAATTTTGATGTTTTGGTTATAGGCGGCGGTGCAGCAGGTCTTTTAGCTGCAGGAACTGCGGCGGCAAATGGGGCGGTTACTGCTATAATCGAAAAAAACGAAAAACTTGGTAAAAAGCTGTATATTACCGGAAAAGGTCGTTGCAACGTTACCAATGCTGCCGATATTTCGGAGTTTATTGCAAACACTCCCACAAACGGCAGATTTTTATACAGCGCTTTTTCTGCTTTTTCAAACACCGACCTTATATCGCTGCTCGAGCGCTATGGCGTAACAACCAAAACCGAGCGCGGTGGCAGAGTTTTTCCTGAAAGTGATAAATCATCTGATATTATATCAGCTTTGTCAAAATATGCACAAGAGGCTAACGTAAAGCAAATACGGGCAAACATTTCGGAAATTTTAATTGAAAATAATAAGGTTGTCGGCGCAAAAACCGACAAAGGCGAAAAAATATTTGCCAAAAAGGTTATTTTAGCAACAGGCGGAGCATCTTATCCGCAAACCGGCTCAACCGGTGACGGATATAAAATGGCAGAAACGGCGGGGCACAGCATTGTATCTCCAAAGCCGTCGCTCGTACCTTTGGTATGCCGTGAAAAATATGTTTCTGAGCTTATGGGGTTATCTCTTCGGAATGCCTCAATTTGCGTAAAAAATGCAAACGGCAAAGAGATTTATAACGATTTTGGCGAAATGCTGTTTACGCATTATGGTGTAAGCGGTCCGATAATTTTAAGTGCAAGCGCACATATGAAGGATTTTTCTAAACCCTATACTATTACCATAGACTTAAAGCCTGCGCTTAATCATGAGGTTTTAGATAAACGCATTCTGCGAGATTTTTCGGAGCTTAAGAACAAGGATTTTGCAAACAGCTTAGATGCTCTTCTACCCAAAAAGCTGATTCCCGTAATTGTTCGCTTATCCGGAATTGAACCTCATAAAAAGGTGCATGATATAACAAAAGAAGAACGCACCGCATTGGTAAATCTTTTAAAAGCCTTGCCGCTTACGATTATCGGCACAAGACCGATTGCCGAGGCAATTATAACCTCGGGCGGAATCAATATTAAAGAGATTAATCCTAAAACAATGGAGAGCAAATTGATAAACGGCTTATATTTTGCAGGCGAAATTATTGATGTAGATGCCGTAACGGGTGGCTTTAATTTGCAGATTGCCTTTTCTACCGGATATTTAGCCGGCGAAAGTTCGGCACAGGCGTGTTTTGATTTTTAAATTATTACTCGGAGGACAATATGGAATATTTTGAAACAAAAGAGTTAGAAGAGCGCGCGATTTTAGCAGGCGTTCATACGGGGAATATAGACCCTCTTTCTGACTCGACCGAAGAATCGCTTGCTGAGCTTGAGCGATTGGCTGATACAGCAGGGGCGCAGGTTGTAGGCACAATGCTGCAGAATCGTCCGTCGGTTGACAATGCCCTGTATTTAGGCGAAGGAAAGCTTGAAGAGCTGCGCTTAGCATGCGAGGATCAGGATGCGAATTTAGTTATATTTGATGATGAGCTTTCGCCTATTCAGTTAAGAAATATAGAGCGTACACTCGGTATAAAGGTTATCGACCGCAGTATGCTTATTTTAGATATTTTTGCACGTCATGCAGTAACACGTGAGGGTAAAATTCAGGTTGAGCTTGCTCAGCTTAAATATATGCTGCCGCGTCTTTTGGGTATGGGAACTCAGCTTTCAAGGCTTGGTGCAGGTATAGGAACGAGAGGTCCGGGTGAAACAAAGCTCGAGACCGACCGCCGACACATCCGCAGAAGAATAGGGCATTTACAGGCAGAGCTTAAAGAAATTAAAAATCACAGAGAATTGTTAAGGCGCAGACGCGAAAAAGAAAATACCGTAGTGTGTGCTCTGGTAGGATACACAAATGCCGGAAAGTCTACTCTTTTAAACGCACTCACCGGAGCGGAGGTTTTGGCGGCAGACAAGCTGTTTGCAACACTTGACCCTACCATCCGCGCATTAGAGCTGCCCGATGGCAGATTGCCGATGTTAGTTGACACCGTTGGTTTTATAAGAAAGCTGCCGCATCATTTGATTGAAGCATTTAAGTCTACATTGGAAGAAGCAGTTTTTGCAGACCTTTTGATAATCGTAATAGACAGCTCGAGCGATGAATTTGAGCAGCATATTCAGGTGGTTAACGGAATTTTAAAGGATATAGGTGCAGGCGATAAGCCGAAAATTTATTTGTTTAACAAGGCAGATGCAAAGCCAGACGGTCTTGTTTTGCCATCTGCAATAGCTGATGCTGATTGCGTATTAGAGGTCAGCGCCAAATCGGGAATGGGTATTGATAAATTTATTGAAGCCTTAGCCGAAATTTTGCCGGGCAAAAAACAAAAGGTCAAGGTTTTGATTCCGTACAGCGAGGGTAGTATTCTTTCGGTTCTGCATCGTGACCAAACGGTTTTGTCAGAAAGCTACGAGGCAGAGGGAACATTGGTGGAAGCCTTTGTTGATGCACAGGGATATACGATAATAAGGGATTATTTGGTATAGATTTTTGACGTTGGAGGAAGATATGGACAAGGGTATGACATACAAAACCATAATGTGCGAAGCCGTAAGCGAGATTATTGAAAAAAAATCGCGTTTTATTGCTGCGGCAAAGCCTGTAACAACAGAGCAGGATGCGCTGGATTTTATAAACAGCAAAAAATCTAAGCATTACGATGCAACGCACAATGTTTATGCATATATTATAAGCGAAAACAACATTGCCCGTTTTTCTGACGACGGCGAACCGAGCGGAACGGCAGGAATGCCGATTATGGAGGTTTTAAAAAAAGAGGGACTGACAGATTTAGTAGTAGTTGTTACCCGATATTTTGGCGGAACTCTGCTTGGTGCAGGCGGACTTATAAGAACATATGGCAAAAGTGCGCGCGAGGGTATTATGGCGGCACGAATAACCGAAAGAGTTTTTTGCCATGAGGTTAGAGTCGCGGCAGGATATGAATGGTTGGGAAAGCTGCGGCATATGATTGAAAACGGAGATTATATTTTAGGCGAAATTGAATATGCGGAGCAAATTATTGTAAATGTTTCGATAAGGTATGATTTGCTTGAAAAGTTTAAAAAAGAACTGACCGAATTATCTAACGGCGCACTAACTGCCGAGGTTTTTGGTTGCAGGTATGTAGATAAAGAGATTATAAAATGAATTTAATAGTATGGGGCTGTCTCAATAATCATATATAGCGAATAATTATGCAAGGTTTGGTTGTAGGGAATGGATTTATCCATTCCGCGGAACGCATTAATGCGTTCCCTACAATATTTCGTGCATAAATATTTATAAAAAATGATTATTGAGGCAGTCCCTTTTAGTATGTTCAAAAATGGAGCAGGTCGTTTGACCGCAGCAATAATGCATAGTTGTGCGATACGGATGGAGCAAGCCTTTGCCATTTTTAGTTTTTCGGGAGGGCACGGAGACCCTCCCCTACAATTTTTTTTGCGTAAAATTAATTCCGCTGGGCATGTTCAATGCTTGCCCGTTTTTTCGGGAGGCGCGGAGACCCTCCCCTACAATTTTTTTTGCGTAAAATTAATTCCGCTGGGCATGTTCAATGCTTGCCCGTTTTTTCGGGAGGCGCGGAGACCCTCCCCTACAAATTTTTTTGGTAGTGCACAGATAACCTCACCTGCAAATAAATATTTACACAAAAAAGAGAGGATACCTAAGTATCCTCTCTTGAATTGTTAATCTTAAAGATTATTCAGCATCTGGAGTAGCTGTTGCATCCGGAGTAGCTGTTGCATCCGGAGTAGCAGTTGCGTCCGGTGTAGCAGTTGCGTCCGGAGTAGCTGTTGCATCCGGTGTAGCAGTTGCGTCCGGAGTAGCTGTTGCTTCCGGAGCATCAGAAGCTACAGGAGCTTTACCAGCAGCATACTGATATTCGATAGCATCAACGATTTCATCGTCTTCCATTCTGAGTACTACTAAGTAAGTGTAGCTTGTGCCGCTCTTCTTCAAGCCAGAGAGTGAAGAAAGTGCAGTTACAGCATTCTTACCGCTACGTGCAGTGTTGTAAATTGCAACAGTGCCTACAGCGTCGCCCTTAGCAAATGAGTAGTCAGAACCGTCAACAACAATGTATTTAGCTTCTTTATCTTCTACTTCACCGCCTAAGTATTTAACAGTATCATTAGAAAGGCTAGTATCTAAAGTAATGTCGCCAGCATCATAATCAGCAACAACAATTGCTTTTAAGATTTCGTCGCCAGAGAGTGTGTACTGGAAGATGTCACCAGCACCGATATCATCTAAGTCGTCGCAATCTTCGCTTACTACGTAAGATAAGAACTCACCGTTCTGGAAGAAGTTAATCTTCTTCTGATCGTTAGATACTGTAGAAGTACCAACTACAACAGCAAGAGCAGATTTCTTACTTGCATCAACGCCTTCTGTTACGAATGCAACACCGATTTCGTTGTCGCGAACGTCGAAGAGGTACGGAGTACCATAGTTGATATCTTCATCTAAAGAATCGAACGGAAGAATTTCGATAGCATTTTCATCGAAGTTCCAAACACCGCCGTCATTTTCAGGTGCAGCGTAAAGGAGAACTGATTTAGCTGTGATGAATTTACCAGCGAATTTATCTGTGTTCGGGTTGTAGTTACCTGTACCGGTTGCTACGCTGAATTCGTTGCTTGCTGCACTACCTTCTGCAAATCTGATTTCTTTGATTTCGTCGTTAGAATTCAGTTTGTAGGTAATGAAACGATCTGTGATAGTAGCAATAGCATCATCAGCAGAAGACTGATCAGCTACAGCAGCAGCAATTTTACCGCTTGCAGCAAAGTATTTATCCTGTGCAGCACCTTCGAACGGACCATATTTACCATATCCGCTAGCACCGTTTTCGTATACATAAAGTTTGTCAGCAATCTGATAGGTCGCTAAAGAACCATCAATTGTGTACATTTTGATTTCGTAAGTTTTTTCACCGAAAGATGTTGTAGCACCAACAGCTGTTACAAAACCGTAGTTTTTGCTTGCGCCGTCTTCGCCTTCCCATTCGGTATCAACGTCATAAAGTTTGCCGTCGATTGTGAGGAAGAAACGAGCTACATCGCCAACTGCGAGCTTAGCGCCGTAGTTGAGGTATTCTTCACCGTTAATTACAAATTCGCCATCGCCGAGGTCTTCTTCTACAGTACCTTCAACAGTGTTTCTTGTAACAACGATTGTCATTTCAACGATCTTGTCGTTGTTGATATCGCCATCAGCGATCGGGTTAGCAAGAATGTTAAGAACATCGTTCTTCTGGAGATCTTCAAGACCGATTTCTGTGCCATCCTCTAAAGTTAAGGTGTAAGCAAAACCGTCAGGTCTCTGATCGCCAAGTTCGATTTCTTCGTCGTCAGTGATGATGATAGAATCTTCAAGATCTACTTCATCAACAAGCATGAAGATGTAAGATGTGATGAATACTTTGCTGTAGTCTTCGCCTTTGTCAGCCATGAATACAACTTTGCTTGCTTTTGCCGGAATATCATTAAACCAAGCTTCAGCAGCTTCATCTTTTACTTCAACGCCGTTTACATAAACAGTGATTTTGTTTTCGAAATCGAGTTCTTCAGGACGAAGATCGTCTTCGCTCTCGTAGTACTCGAATGTTAATTTTTCGTAGTCAACTTTTGCATCGTTAAGACCATCAACGATTTCTAAAGTTTCAACAGATGTTGTATCTAATACAACTGATTTAACTACTAAGTCGCCATCTTCTTCAGCGATGTAAGCAACAACGTTTGCACCGAGGTACTCAGATGCGCCGCTTTCAGCTTCGAAAGGTTTGATAGCAGGGATGTAGTAGTAATCTTCATCTTTGTCGTATTTGTAAGTTGTTTTTAACTCATTAGCAACTGTATCCCAGCTAAAGCCGTAGGTGTTAGTGATGTTAAGTTCAACTTTCTTACCAGCTTTTGTAGCAAGTTTGTCATCGCTTAATGCAGTAGCAGTAACGCTAGCTTTAACTTTAACGATTTCGAGGTATTCGCTGAGCATGGTCTTTCTGCCGTACTCTGTATCGTCATCATAGATAACGTACTCGTCATCGCCGCTTAAAGAATACATGTTAGCATCCATGAGCGGTACATCTAAAGCGTTGTAAACCATAACAGCAACAGCGCTTCTAGGAGCGTTAGCAGCACCTGTTAAGCTTACGCCTTTTGTGATGCCGTTAGAAGCAGCTACTACCAGGTAACCTGTTGGGTAACCACCCTTACGAGCAGCTAAAGGTTCGTAACCTAAAGCAACAACTAACATTTTGATAGCTTCTTCGTATTTAACCGGAGCGTCCGGATCGAAGATGCCTTCGCCTTTACCGTTTACGATGCCTAACTGTGCAGCCCAGTTGATGTAACCAGAAGCCCAGTGTTCAGCAGCAACGTCGTTGAAAGATGTTGTGCCGGCAGCACCTTTTGCAGCATTTTCCTGTCCCATAGCGCGGCAAACAACAGCTGCGAACTCAGATCTTTTGATTTCAGCGTCAGGATTGAAGTTACCCTGTTCGTCGCCTTCTAAGATTGCGAGATCAGACAGCACGCTTACTGCTTCGCTATAAGCAGCACTTGTGTCTACGTCTCCGAAATCCTTAGCAGTAACAACAGCGATCGAAGATACGAGCATTGCAACTGTAAGAACTACGGAAATCAGTTTTTTGAGATTTTTCATAGTTTCTCAAATCCTCCCTTATAATAATTTAAAAATTTTAACCGAAAGAGATATGTAGTTGCGTGAAACTTGTTCCTCTTTCAAAAACAAGAGCCACGACTGAAGATAGAGATATAACTCTACCTTGATTATGCATTGATTATATCACTAAAAAATAGGATAGTCAATGCCTGATTTGCAGTTGTAATAAAACTGTAAAAATCGTCTGCAAATCTGTATGCATACGCACTTTCGCGCGTATTTGCATTTGGTATTATGCACATAAGGGCACACAATAACCACTTTATTTATTTTAATCTTAAATTTTGCCGTTGTCAAGGGTTTTTTTGCGCTTTATTGCTTTTTTTTGCCGTTATTTTCTGCCATAAACAATATGGTGAAAAAAAGTTTTAAATAAATACTATATATTGTGTTTTATTTTTTGCTGTAATTTTTATTTAATATTTATATATATTATATATTAAAAAAGGAAGCTTTTTATTATTTTTTTGGACCTGCAACTTTTATATTTTAAAAACATATAATAAACCATTGATTCAGGAGGTGCTTATATGTTTTCATCTGTTGCCGTTATGTTAATTTATTTTTTACGTTTCGGAGCTTTTTTGCTTTCTTATGTATCTAATACGCATTCTTTTCCTAAGCCGTTGTCGCCAAAAGAGGAGGAGCATTACTTAAATCTGTCATATAAAGGCGATGAAAATGCTAAAAATGTTTTAATTGAACATAATTTGCGGTTAGTTGCACACGTTGTTAAAAAATATGCACCCGGACCGGGGTACGACAGCGATGATTTAATATCTGTCGGAACAATCGGACTTATTAAAGCAATAAATTCATATGACGGTACAAAAAAAACAAGGCTTGCTACATATGCCGCAAGGTGCATCGAAAACGAAATTTTAATGCTTATGCGAAAAAACAAGAAAAATTCGCAGGAAATTTCGCTTAACGACTGTCTTGGGCACGACTCTGACGGAAATGAAGTTACATTTATGGAAATTTTGCCTGCCGAAGACGAAGAAATTGCTATGACTGTAGGACTTAATATGGATATTAAAAAATTATATACATACATAGACCGATGTTTAGAGGGAAGAGAGCGCGAAATTATTATTTTGCGGTACGGTCTTAACGACAAACCGTATACACAGCGCGAGATTGCAAAGGCAATGGGAATTTCGAGGTCATATGTATCGAGAATAGAAAAAAGGGCATTGGAAAAGTTAAATGAATGCTTTAATAATGATGATGGTGGGATGTAGAAAAAAGCGCAGAACACGCAAAGCAAATATTAAATTAAATTTGTAGGGGAGGGTCTCTGTGCCCTCCCGAATAAATTGTTGCAAAAATATCAATTACTGTATGTAGAAATTTGCAGGCAAATTTCTTTTTAACAATGCTTTGCGTTACGAACAAACGTCACCTCTCGACGTACCAACGTACGTCTTCGGGTATCCCCTACGGGTTCCGTTTGTCCATTCTGCATCTTTTTTCGTCCATCCCATGTAAAAAAGCGCAGAACACGCAAAGCAAATATTAAATTAAATTTGTAGGGGAGGGTCTCTGTGCCCTCCCGAATAAATTGTTGCAAA
>JAFYXI010000064.1 GCA_017546245.1 Clostridia bacterium
AACGTGGTCTGCCGCACATTTTTGAATTGCACCTGCGATGATGTCTTTTGCTTTTTTGTCTGCTTCTTCTTTTGCCTGTGTCTCTATGTCTTTTACCATTATTGCAGCTTCGTGGCGCACTTCGCTTTCTAAGCTTTTTAAGAGGAACTGTTTTGCATCCTCAACACTTAAGCCTGAAATTTTTTGCAACACCTCGAGTTCTTTCTGCTTAATTTCTTCGATTTCAATTTTTGCTGCATCAAGCTCTTTTTCTTTAAGATTAAGGCTTTCATCCTTTTTCTCGATTGCCTCGTTCTTTTTATCCAGAGTTTCTTCTTTCTGCTGGATTCTGCGTTCCTGACGTGTAATTTCGTTACGTCTTTCTTTAATTTCTTTTTCAAGCTCCTGACGTTGCTTGTGGTTTTCTTCTTTAGCTTCTAAAAGTATTTCTCGTTTTTTGTTTTCAGCGTCTTTTTTCGCACGTTCTACTATTTCCTTTGCTTCAGCTTCAGCACTGCCGTACTCTGCTTCGGCAATCTTTTTTCTATAGGAAATGCCCAGACGAAACGCAATAAACGCCGCCAGAGCAACTAATATCACTGCGACTGCTATGTAGATTATCAGTTCTATTTTAAAGCACCTCCTTAAATTTTTTGGCTTATATGCCACCTTTGTTACAAATGAAAATTATACATCAAATAAAACTAAATCGTCTTGCAGAAACTACAAATTACCGCAAGTTTAACATAGATTAACACACTATATAATTTTACTATTTTTTAGCTCTTGTGTCAATGTTTTTTTTAATAATATTTAAGGTTTTTTAACCCCATTGACACATAAGCTTAAAAATTTTATAATATAAGTAAGAAAAAGTGGAGGAATGTATATGAAAATTAATCTTTCACAGCCGGTAAAAACTATAATAAACACCTTAAAAACGCACGGATTCAGTGCATACGCCGTTGGCGGATGCGTTCGTGACAGTCTTTTGGGGCGCACACCGGGCGACTGGGATATTACAACCTCGGCTTTGCCCGAACAAATTAAAGCCGTTTTTGAAAAAACAATTGACACCGGAATTAAGCACGGAACGGTTACCGTAAGGATAGATAACGAAAGCTTTGAGGTTACAACCTTTCGAGTTGACGGCGAATATGAAGACAGCCGTCATCCTAAATCGGTGACCTTTACCGACAGATTGGAAGAAGACCTGGCACGCCGCGATTTTACGGTAAATGCTATGGCATATAACGACGAAATTGGTCTGGTTGACCCATTTGGAGGACAAGACGACTTAAAATTAAAGGTTATTCGCTGTGTGGGGAATCCTGAAAAGCGGTTTGAAGAAGATGCTCTTAGAATGCTGCGCGCAGTTCGTTTTTCTGCTCAACTGGGATTTAAAGTTTTGCCCGATGTTAAAAATGCAATGCATAAAATGCGCAACGGAATTTGTGCCGTAAGCGCCGAAAGAATACACGAAGAGCTTACAAAAACCGTTATATCGGATTGCGAAACTGCTTTTAGAATTTTGTACGGAACAGGTATTTTAGACCTTATTTTGCCCGAGCTTGCCGAGCTTTTTCGCACTTCGCAGAATATAAAATATCATCTTTACGATGTTGGCACGCACACTCTGATTGCGGTAAATTCCGCTCCGCGCGAGCCGGTTATCCGCTATGCCGCACTCTTTCACGATTTAGGAAAGCCCAAAATGCGCACAGTAGATGATGACAGCATCACGCATTTTAAAAATCATGCAGAAGAAAGCGTGATTTTGGCAGAAAACATAATGCGCCGTCTTCGTTTTGACAACAAATCGGCAGATAAGATTTTGCGCTTGGTAAAATATCACGACAGAGAAATAGTTTTGACCAAAAAAGCTGTAAAAAGAGCCGTTTTAGATGTTGGAGAAGATATTTTTACAAATTTATTAGACTTAAAAAGAGCAGATGCTATGGGGCAAAATCTTATATATACACACCCCCGTTTATCAATTTATGACAAAATTGAAGAAATTTATCGTCAATGCTTAGAAGATGCCGAGGCATTTTCTCTTCGTGATTTGGCAATAAACGGACGTGACCTTATTGAGCTGGGATTTAAGGGAAAAGATATAGGAATTTTGCTTGAACAGCTTTTATATTACGTCTTAGAGTATCCAAAAGACAACGAAAAAGAAATTTTAATAAAAATTTTGAAAAAAAATCAAAAAATGTGGTTGAACTAAATATAATATGGGTATAAAGATTTAAAAGCATTTTTTCGTAAAAACGTAGTAATCAGATAAAAATTAATATGGCAGACATTTCCGTTTAGATTTAAAAATTTAAGTTTATATAAATGGAGGGTGTTTAACATGAAGGATTATCCGGTAGCTAAGATTCGAAATGTGGTTCTTTTAGGTCATGGCAGAGCAGGTAAGACCTCGCTTTCTGAGGCTATGCTGCGTGCCTCCGGTGCTATTGAGCGTCGCGGAAGCATTGCCGAAGGAAATACCGTAAGCGATTACGATCCTGAGGAAATAAAGCGTTTGTGCTCAATTTCTACCTCTATTATTCCGGTTGAGTGGAATGGGTTTAAGGTTAATGTTTTAGACACTCCCGGTTCGTTTGATTTTATTGCAGAGCAGTATGAGGGTGTTTGTGCTGCCGACAGTGCTCTTTTGGTTATAAGCGGTAAGTCGGGTGTTTCTGTTGGTGCAAAAAAAGCCTGGAAGCTGTGTGAAAAGAAAAATATTCCATTAATTATTTACATAAACAAGGTCGATGATGAAAAGGCTGATTATGCCAAGGTTTTAGACCAGTTAAAATCCTCTTTCGGCAAAAGCATAGCTCCGTTTTTAATTCCGATAAAAGAAGAGGGCAAAATTAACGGATTTGTAAATGTCGTTGATATGAAAGCACGCCGTTTTGATGGTGAAAACGTTGTAGAAATCCCCGTACCTGACGGATTAGACGACGAAATAGCTCCTGTTCGTGATATGATTTTAGAGGCTGTTGCCGAAACAGACGATGAGCTTATGGATAAATATTTTAACGGCGAAGAATTTACTCAGGACGAAATTTTCCGAGCACTTCGTCACGGCACAAAGCGCCGACAAATTGTTCCGGTTATGTGCGGCAGCGCAATTAAAAACAAGGGTACACGTCTGCTTTTAGATATGCTCTGTAACGTTATGCCGTCACCTGAATTTCCTGAAATTCTTGCCGAAACCAAAGACGGCGAGCCTGTTGAGCTTTCGGCAGACCCGGCTGCTCCCGCAGTTGCACAATGTTTTAAAACTATCGCCGACCCGTTTATCGGAAGGCTTTCATACATTCGTGTGCATCAGGGCACAATTAAAAAAGATGATATACTTTATAATACAGATAAAGGCGCAGAGGAAAAAATCAGCCGAATCTTTATTCAGTGCGGTAAAAAACAGACCGAAACAAGCAGTCTTGTTGCAGGTGACATCGGCGTAATTCCAAAGCTTTCGCAAACATCTACGGGCGATACTCTCTGCGCAAAATCCTCCCCCTTAAGCTTAGAGCCGCCTGCATTTCCTGAGCCTGTTATGTCTATGGCAATAATGCCAAAGGCTAAGGGCGATGAAGAAAAAATAAGCGCAGGCCTGGCTAAGCTGATGGAAGAAGATCCGACCCTTTCAATGAAGCTCGACACAGAAACGCACGAGCAGATTATTAAGGGTATCGGCGAACAGCACATCGAGGTAGCCGTAAGCAAGCTAAGCAGTAAATATGGTGTAAACGTTGAGCTTAAACTGCCAAAAGTGGCATATCGTGAAACTATCCGAAAGAGTGTTAAAGCCGAAGGAAAGCATAAAAAACAATCAGGCGGTCACGGTCAGTACGGACACGTATGGATTGAATTTGAGCCAACCGATTCTGAAACCCTAGTTTTTGAAGAAAAAGTATTTGGCGGTGCTGTTCCTAAAAACTTCTTCCCTGCAGTTGAAAAGGGATTAAAAGACAGTATGGAACACGGAGTTTTAGCCGGTTATCCCGTTGTGGGATTAAAGGCTACATTATATGACGGCTCTTATCACAGTGTTGACTCGTCTGAAATGGCATTTAAAATGGCTGCAGCATTAGCATATAAAGCAGGACTGGCACAGGCATCACCCGTACTTTTAGAGCCTATCGGCGAGCTTAATGTAAATATTCCGTCTGATGATATGGGCGATATTATGGGTGATATTAACAAACGTCGCGGCAGAGTGTTAGGTAACGAGCCGCAGGATGACGGAACAGTAACAATTACGGCAGATGTTCCGATGGCAGAAATGGGCAGATTTGCAACCGACCTGCGCTCGATGACACAAGGTCAGGGAAGTTATTCGCTTAAGTTTAAAAACTACGAGCAGGCTCCTGAGCCGGTAGCAAAGAAAATTATAGAAGAATCTAAAGCTGAATAAAAATTTAAGGTGCAGTAAATATTTACTGCACCTTTTTGTATGGTAGGGATGGGGCTTGCTCCATCCGTTAATCCGGGAGGGTACAGAGACCCTCCCCTACAATTTTAATTTGCTTTTTGCCTTTTGCGCGATCTGCGCTTTTTTTACATTCCGAGGAATAGGAAAAAAAGATGCAGAATTAACAAACAGAACCCGAAGGCATATGTTTATACGTCGAGTGGTGATGATTGTTAATAGCATAAAACATTTAATTCAAGAAATTTTGTTTAAAACGAAATTTTACTTGTATATTTTACCATTTAAAAAGTTTAATGCATTGTAAAATTAATTATAAATTATGCTTTATGCGTTCTACGCTTTTTTACATTCCGAAGGAATAGGAAAAAAAGATGTAGAATTAACAAACAGAACCCGAAGGCGTATGTTTATACGTCGAGAGGTGATGGTTGTTAATAGCATAAAGCATTTAATTCAAGAAATTTCGTTTAAAACGAAATTTTACTTTTATATTTTGCCATTTAAAAAGTTTAATGCATTGTAAAATTAATTATAAATTATGCTTTATGCGTTCTGCGCTTTTTTTACATTCCGAAGGAATAGGAAAAAAAGATGT
>JAFYXI010000065.1 GCA_017546245.1 Clostridia bacterium
TCGCCATAAAGTGGCGGTGTTAAAAGGTTTGTGGGAGTTCGGCTGGTTACTGATGAATTGAATAGTACCGTGTCCCGAACGTAGTGCTCTACCAAACTGAGCCACATCCCGATAAATCGTACTTAAATATTATAATACCTTTTTTTAAAAAAATCAAGAGTAAATTTAAAAAAATATAATTTTTTTTCATTAAATCACAAAAACTACACAAAAGCGACGTTTTGTGATAAAATTATCACAGAAAATATATTACTATTTACAAATTGTTCATATTGCGGTAAAAATAATGTTTTATTATAATACTGCAAGATGAATTATATTTTAATTCTTAATTTTTTGATCAGGAGGTATTTTTATGAACGACTTCAAAAAATTTTTACATGAGAATGACGAAATTAATGCTGAACAACAAACATATTCAGAAGATTTTGAAAAAGTAGAACAAGGTGATTCTTCTAATCCGTTTGCGCAAAGCTCGGGTTGGTATGCCGATGATTTTGAAAAAACAGTTCGAAATTCTGTACCTAAAAGCCGTGCGTTATCAATTTATCGCCCGAAAGAGAAAAAGTTTCGCAAGCTTTTTAAAAAGCCTGCGTTTGTTGCAATGATAAGCTCGGTTGTTACATGTGCTGTTTGCTTTGCAATTTTTGCAGCAACATATAAACCGACAATTGTGGGCAGCATTTTGCCCCCACCGAGCTCAACTCAGGCAGAACAAATGTCATCAAACGGCACGGGCGAGATTAAAACCGCTCTTTCTACCTTTGGCGGCTCAACTCTTACTGTTCCCGAGGTTTATGACAAAGCATCACCTGCTGTTGTAAGCATTCTGGTGCAGAGCCAGTCTGATGCATATATCCAGAGCCAGGCAGCAATGAGCAGCGGTTCGGGTATTATCATTCGTCAGGATGGATATGTTGTTACAAATAATCACGTTGTCGAGGGTGCGGCTAAGGTTATGGTTACAACCATCGGCGGTGATAATTTTGAAGCAAAAATTATTGGTGCAGATGCACGCACAGACCTTGCAGTTTTAAAGATAGAAAACGATCAGGCTCTGCCGTATGCCGAGCTTGGTGATTCTTCTGAAATAAGAGTAGGCGATATGGCTTTGGCAATCGGAAATCCGCTTCGCGAAGAGCTTGCCGGTACTCTTACAGTAGGATATATAAGTGCAATTAACCGCTCAATGGTAATTGACGGAAAGCAGATGACTATGATTCAGACCGATGCGGCAATCAACCCCGGTAACTCGGGCGGTGCGCTGCTTAATATGAAAGGTCAGGTTATCGGTATCAATACCGCAAAATCTACCGGATACGACGTTGAAGGCTTGGGCTTTGCGATTCCTGTAAACGAGGCAAGACCGATAATTGAGTCTATTATAAAAGACGGATATGTAACAGGCAGACCGCTTATCGGACTGATGGGCAGAACTGTTACCGAGGCAATTTCTAAGGCGCAGGGACTTCCGATTGGTGTTTATGTAAGCGCGGTTACTGAATATGGTGCGGCAGAAAAAGCCGGAATAAAAATCGGTGATGTTATTATTGAGTGTGAGGGTAAAAAGGTTACAACAGTTGATGAGATTAACAAAATCCGTGACGAACACAAACCGGGCGATAAAATTAAAATGAAGGTTAACCGCTCGGGCGTTATAAAAGAAATTGATGTAAAACTTCAGGAAGAAAAACCCGAAAAAACCCAGCCTCAGCAAGAGCAGCAACAGCCGCAACAGCAGCAGCCGTATTATCAGATTCCGCAGTTGCCGTCAGATTTCTTCTCGTGGTTCGGATGGTAATCCTTTAAGGTAAAATAAAAGTTAAAAAGCAAACAAAGAAGTGCAGCAAAAGCTGCACTTCTTTGTTTATTAAATGAAAATATTATTCAGGGAAATTAATTATTACAGCAGCCACAACCTTTGCCATTTCAGCCATTGAAGAAATCCTTGCGCATTCGTTTAATGTGTGGCAGCCGCTGCCCTCTATGCCGATTGAATCGACAGTCGGGATTCCTGCCAAAGAAGGATATGCGCTGTCTGCGCCGCCCGGTGTTTCTGCCATACCAAACGGTTCAATACCCACTTGTTTGCATATGTCATTAATAGTATTGACAAGATTTTTATTCTTTTCATCAGGCTCAAGAGGAAGTCTGTTGCTGATTCGCTCAGCCTCTGCGTGAGTGCCCTCTACATATGATGTTTCTACTATTTTTTTGAACTTTTCGTCGGCTATTTTCTTTTGCTCCATATTTTTAAAGCGATATTCAACAAACAGCTCGCACAAATCCGGGACAATATTTGTTGCTGTGCCGCTGTTGATAATTCCGCAGTTAAAGGTTATAGCATCGTTGTCGTTATCTTTTTCAAACTCTATAATTTTATATGCTGCCTCTTTTATCGCACTTGCACCTTTTGTGCACCAGCCTGCATGAAATTTTTTGCCGGTTATAGTTATTTTATGAGCTGTTATGCCTTTTCTTCCGATAGTAAGCTTTCTTTCTGCACCGATATTTTCGGCATTTAAAAATGCTGCACTGCCTTTTGCTTCTTCTACCATAAATTCAAGCGACTTTTGGTCTGATAAGTAAGAATTAACCTCTTCGTCGCTCTGAAGTATAAGCTTAACAGGTCTTTCATCATAACCACAGGATTTTAAAGCCTCCATAACCAAAAGCTCTACGGCTATGTTGCCCTTGCAATCGTTAACGCCGGGACCGTAAACGTAATCGCCATCAATTTTAGTAGTAGGATAGCCAAAAATACCTTTTTTATGAACTGTATCCATATGTCCCGAAAGAGAAATCGGCTTCTTTTTTCCTGTGGGGTTACATGTAAACGAATAGACATTTCCTGCTTTTTCGAACTCTCTTTTTTTAATTACATAACCCATATTTTCTGCAATGGCGGCAAAGTATGCACCGACTTTATCGACACCCTCTTTGTCTTCGGTTTTGCTTTCTATATTGCAGGCATCGATGAGCACATTTAAATATTTGTCTGATAGCTCGTCAATTTTGTCAAATACCTTTTTTGTAAGTTCGTTCATTTTAATCACCTTATTTTATGTAAAAATTTTGCTTTGATATGTGCTGATGAATTTATTTTTTAAGCCATTCTATAACATATTCGGTCCATTTTGCGCAATCCGGTGAAAGAGCCTGAGGATAATCAAGGTATACATAGGTCTCTGCAATTGACTGACCATGACCGCCGTGTGGGAACACGTGCAATTCAAACGGAATTTTATGCGCTCTTAAAGCCGTAGCAAATAAGAAGCTGTTTTCAACGGGAACTCCGTTATCCTCGGCAGTATGCCATAAAAATGTCGGCGGTGTATTTTCTGATACTTGTTTTTCTAAAGATAAAAGCTCACGAAGCGATTCGTCACCGCCTGAAAGAGCTAAAAAAGAGCCTTCGTGTGCTTTTTCTCCGGTTGTGATAACAGGGTAGCACAGAATAAGACGATTTGGTTTATAAAGCTCTTTGTCAAGTCCTGTAATTTCAGACAAAAACGGCTTATCCCAAAAAACTCCGAGTGATGCGGTTAAGTGACCGCCTGCTGAAAAACCGCAAACGCTGATATTTTCAGGGTCAACTCTCCATTCTTCTGCATTGCGGCGAATCATTGCAACAGCATGGGCTAAATCTTCCACCGGGTCGGTATATTTTTCGGGATTTACTCTGTACCACACAACAAAGGTGTGATATCCTGCTGCTGCAAACTTCATTGCAACAGGCTCTGCTTCGCGCTCGGATACATGTGTGTATCCGCCGCCGGGGACAATTACAACGGCACCGCGGCTTGTGTCTTTTTCGCCTATTTTGCGTAAAAGATATGTATCCATACAAGGATAGCTCTTATCTTCGTATAAATTTATTCTCTCGGTTAACATAACATTATCTCCTTCTATAAAATAAATACCGCAGCGGTGTGCTGCGGTTTAAGTTTATTTAATTTCAAGCTTTGATTCAACGACAGTTATTTCGATATTTTTTGTTAAAAGGTCGGCATAGCTGAATGAGATAGTTCTGCCGGTGTCTGCAAACTCAGAAATACTGTCTAAAATGACAATAAAAATTGACGGATAGGTCGCAGAAATAACACCCTGCCGAACAATTACACGTTTTCTTCCCTTTTTAGCCGTCAGTTTAATTCTTTTTCCTATATTTTCTGTAAGTAGTGTTTTAACCCGTTCGATATCGCCCCGTTCAATCATTGGACGCTCACAGCCCTTCGACAATACTTTATCTTATATTACCATAATATAGATATTATGTCAAGTATTTTCAAATAAATTGCATCGGTTACTGGACAAAGCCGTATAATTGTGATATAATACCTTATTATTTATATTATAAGGATGTGCTGGTATGAAACTGTGGGGCGGACGTTTTGGAAAAGCAACTGACGCTTTGGTAGATGATTTTAATTCTTCAATCCGTTTTGATGCTCGTATGTACAAGCAGGATATTTTAGGCTCGGTTGCACATGCAAAAATGCTGGGCAAATGCGGTGTTATTGCGGAAGAAGATGCCGAATTGATTCAAAAAACCTTGCATGAAATTTTAGCCGATATTGAAGATGGCAAGGTTGAATTTAAAATAGATGCAGAAGATATTCATATGAATATCGAAACAATTTTAATTGACAGAATCGGCGATGTAGGAAAAAGACTTCATACAGGCCGCAGCCGTAACGACCAGGTTGCGCTTGATATAAGAATGTATCTGCGTGACGAAATTGACGAAATGTCGGCTCTTTTAAAAGAAGCAATTAGCACAGTTGTAGATTTGGCAGACGAGCATTCGGGCACAATAATGCCGGGATATACACATCTGCAAAAGGCACAGCCTGTAACCTTTGGTCATCATATGATGGCATATTTTGAAATGATGAAAAGAGATATGGCTCGTCTTTCTGATTGCCGCAGCCGCATAAATGTTATGCCTCTTGGTGCAGGTGCACTTGCAGGCACAACATATCCTTTAGACCGTGAGCTTGTAGCAGCAGAGCTTGGCTTTGATTCTGTAACACATAACTCGATGGATTCTGTAAGTGACCGTGATTTTATAATTGAGCTTATTTCGTGTCTTTCGATACTTATGATGCATCTTTCACGTTTTTGCGAAGAGCTTATTTTGTGGTCAAGCAACGAATTTTCGTTTGTTGAGATGGATGACAGCTATTCTACCGGCTCTTCAATTATGCCGCAGAAGAAGAATCCTGACGTGGCAGAATTGATTCGCGGCAAAACCGGTCGTGTATATGGAAGCTTATTTACAATTTTAACTGTTATGAAATCGCTTCCTCTTGCTTATAATAAGGATATGCAGGAAGATAAAGAGGCAGTATTTGATGCAATAGACACCATAAAGCTGTGTCTGCCCGTATTTACAAATATGATTCGCACAATGACCGTGCGCAAGGATAATATGTTATCAGGCGCAAAGGGCGGCTTTACAAACGCGACAGATGTGGCAGATTATCTGGTTAAAAAAGGTGTACCGTTCCGCGAATCGCACGCAGTTGTGGGCAAAATGGTTGCGATGGCGATTGAAAAGGGCAAAGCATTAGACGAGTTTACAATGGACGAGTTTAAATCGTGCTCTGCGTTAATTGAAGAAGATATTTATGATGCAATATCAATGCAGACCTGCGTAGACGGCAGAGATTTAATCGGCGGAACGGCTACTGCACGCGTGCAGAAAGAAGTTTTGTCGGCAAAAGATTATCTTAAAGATTTAAAATAAAAAGTTAGGCTCTTCGGAGCGTTATCATATCAATTATTTAAACCAAAATTTTTAGAAAGAGGGTTTACTATGAAACAGGACATGATTGTAATTTTAGACCTTGGCAGTGAACTTAACACTATGGTTGCACGAGCAGTTCGTGCGTTGGGTGTTTACAGCGAGATATATCCGCACGATATTACTGCGGACAAGCTTAAAGCTATGCCAAACGTTAAAGGTATTATCGTAAACGGCGGACCGAACAACATTGTTGACGGCGAAAAGATTTTTGTGGCAGATGAAGTATATAATCTTGGTCTTCCGGTTATGGCAATAGAGCATGATGCGGCTAAAACCGACAACAAGCTGGCAAAATGGCCTGATGATGAAGAACAGGTTAAAGAACTTTTAAAGCCGTTTGTATTTGATGTTTGTAAATCAGAAGCAAACTGGAATATGAAAAACTTTGTTGCTGACCAGATTGAACTTGTTAAAAAGCAGGTTGGCGACAAAAAGGTACTGCTTGCGCTCTCCGGCGGTGTTGATTCGTCAGTTGTTGCGGCGCTTTTAATTAAGGCTATTGGCAAAAATCTTACCTGTGTGCACGTTAATCACGGTCTTTTGCGTAAAGGTGAGCCTGAGCAGGTTGTTGAAGTTTTTCGCAATCAGTTAGATGCAAACCTTGTTTATGTAGATGCAAGCGAACGCTTTTTAGGAAAGCTTAAGGACGTTGCAGACCCTGAAGAAAAAAGAAAAATTATCGGCGCAGAGTTTATTCGTGTATTCGAAGAAGAAGCTCGCAAGCTCGAGGGTATAGATTTTCTGGCGCAGGGTACAATTTATCCCGACATCGTTGAAAGCGGAACAAAAACTGCAAAAATTGTTAAATCGCATCACAACGTTGGCGGACTTCCTGAAGATATGCAGTTTGAGCTGGTTGAACCGCTTTACTATCTGTTTAAAGACGAGGTTCGTGCCTGCGGTATAGAGCTTGGCTTGCCGGATAATATGGTATACCGTCAGCCGTTCCCGGGTCCGGGTCTTGGTGTTCGTTGCTTAGGCGCAATCACTCGTGACAGATTAGAGGCAGTTCGCGAATCTGATGCAATTTTGCGTGAAGAATTTGCAAAACACGGTCTTGACAAAAAGGTATGGCAGTATTTTACAGCTATTCCTGATTTCAAATCTGTTGGTGTACGCGATAATGCACGCAGCTTTGAATATCCGGTAATCATCCGTGCGGTAAATACCGTTGATGCAATGACCGCAACAATAGAGCCTATTGAATGGGAAATTTTAAATAAAATTACAAAGAGAATAATTAACGAAGTTCCCGGAGTAAACCGTGTTTGCTACGACTTAACACCGAAGCCGACAGGTACGATTGAGTGGGAGTAATACAAAATTTATTTTATATTGGTTTATTTTGCAGACAGTTATTTTAGCTGTCTGCATTTTTTAATTATTCAATTAATGCAATTATCTGGGTAATAAACTTGCTTTTATCTTTGTGCTGAGGCGGTCCTTCAAGGTAAAGATTACGGAACACGCCAGTAAGCTTTATGTTATTCTCTTCAGCATACGAAATAAGCCTTTTTCGCGCATCGGGTATATCCTCATAAGCTCCGTGATGAAAAAACGAAATTGCTTTGAGTGCAGAATTTTTTTTGATATATTCCCCCTCGCTTTCTGAGGGTACTGCAACGCAATATGAAATCTCATCAGGTGCAGCGGATGAATATTGCGTAAAATACATACGTCTTGTTGTATCTGTTCCGTGTTTTCTCATAGCTTCAAGTGCTGTATCGCGAAGCAGATTGGTCTTATCGGCAATTGAAACGGAGTTATATGTACGCACATATATCGTCTGCGGATCTATCGTGATTTCTTTTATGGTGTCGCTCTTTTTATGTGTTCGCTCTTTCAGCTTTTCTATGGTAAGATTCAGTTCATCCCTCATAGCTTCAAGCCTTTTTATCATCGGAGACAAATCACTTGCATCACTAAAATATTCGCGTATTTCATCAAGCGAAAGACCTAAATCCTGAAAAACACGTATTGTGCGAACCTGTGTGAAGGTGTCGATGGTATAATAGCGGTTGCCACCGGCACCGTCTTTTTTGTCCGGCTTTATAAGACCTTTTGTTTCATAGTTCAATATTGTTTTTCTTGTTATTCCAACGGCTTTTGCAACCTCGCCTATCGAAAATAAATTTTTGTTATCCATAAATGCACCCTCGCTTTAAACACAAAATAAAAAACATCATTTTTTGGTAGAATTTATTTAAAAAAGTATTGCATCGTACCTTGGGGTACGGTGTATACTTATTGTAGCATGTTGTCTAAAATTTTTCAAGTGAATATTAATAGAAAGAAGGATTTTAAATGAAAAAACTTTTAAGCGTTCTTTTGTGCTTAAGTCTTATCGTGTCGCTTGTGCCAATGGGTGTCGGTGCAGCAGATGCTTCGGGCACTAATCAGAATGCACTTGAGCTTTTCGGATTTCCACTCGACCCCGATTCTTATGACACAAAAGCTTTAAAAGCGGGAACATATCCCGTAGCACCAAAGTATGATCTTTATCTGACTGATACAACATCGTTATACAAATACACAGGTTATATGTATAACTTCCCCGGAGCTTCGATCGGGACAATAAAAATTCCTGCTTCAAGCAATCCTATGGTGACAAAATCCGAAACATATACAAATTCTCAGAATCAGCCTTATTCTGCAACTACGGGCTTTTCTGCTTCGGGTACCGGAGTGAAGGATCATTTAGCAAGAGTTTATTTCAGCCACGGCAGAAGCGGCGGTAATATTCGTATGGCTATATATGATGCAGCGGGTAACACTATTGTATCTGACCACGAGACCGGCGGGCATGTTGCTACCACAGACGTGATTGAGATGTGGGAGGTAGAAGGTCTTCTGTCCATAACTGCAGGTGACTTTGACGGTGACGGTGTTGACGAAATCGCAGTTTACACACCTAATAATGCCAACGAAACTTCAAACGGAAGTGTACACTCTAATATTTCCGTAGGTATATTTGATGTGGATGTGAAAAACAAAAAAATTACAACCAAGCAGTACCTTGACCTTCCGTCTAAGGATAAGTCAACCGATATATGCGAGTGGGAATATAGCTACAATGGAAGCAATAAGCAGTTTTACTGTCTTCCGTACGTTGCACTCAGTGCAAACGACCTGAACAAGGATAATATAGCCGACCTTTCTGCTATAGTAAACTTCTCCACGTGGTTCAGAGGTGCAGGCTCGTATGATACATATTCTACCAAGAAGATTATCAACCATAACACTTGCTTCGCTTCTGTCCTCGAATCCTACGAGGGAACACAGGGCGGTAATCTTAAGCAGGTTATCAAGCACAAAGTTCTGCTGACCACTCCTCTTGCCGGCGGCGGAAGCAATGCGAGTACTGAACACCGCTATGTACTCCGTAATGCCAACCTTACTGTAGGGGATGTTACCCAGGAGGGCAGCAGAGAGATTATCATAGCCGGAAATTATACAAGAGTTGACGTTAA
>JAFYXI010000009.1 GCA_017546245.1 Clostridia bacterium
ACCATCCTGCGGTTTTAAGAGGTTGTTAGCTGAAAGCATCAAGAAACGTGCTTCTGCCTGTGCCTCAGGTGACAACGGAAGGTGAATAGCCATCTGGTCACCGTCGAAGTCAGCGTTATATGCTGTACATACGAGCGGATGCAGTTTAAGCGCACGACCTTCTACCAGAATAGGCTCGAATGCCTGAATACCAAGTCTGTGAAGTGTAGGATCACGGTTTAAAAGAACCGGAGGGTCTTTAATAACATCCTCTAACACATCCCAAACCTCAGGTTTTACGCGCTCAACCATACGTTTTGCGCTCTTTATGTTATGAGCAAGCCCGTCATTTACAAGCTTTTTCATTACAAACGGCTTAAACAGCTCGATTGCCATTTCTTTCGGCAAACCGCACTGATATATCTTAAGCTCAGGACCTACAACGATAACCGAACGGCCTGAATAGTCAACACGTTTTCCGAGCAGGTTCTGACGGAAACGTCCCTGCTTACCCTTTAACATATCTGATAAAGATTTAAGCGGACGGTTACCCGGGCCTGTTACAGGTCTGCCACGGCGGCCGTTATCGATTAATGCATCGACAGCCTCCTGAAGCATACGCTTTTCGTTGCGCACGATAATTTCAGGCGCACCAAGGTCTAAAAGTCTTTTTAAACGGTTATTTCTGTTAATAACACGACGATACAGGTCGTTTAAGTCAGACGTTGCAAAACGTCCGCCATCAAGCTGTACCATAGGACGTAAATCCGGCGGAATAACCGGAACAACATCCAATATCATCCATTCGGGCTTGTTGCCTGAAAGACGGAATGATTCAACAACTTCAAGTCTTTTAATAAGGCGAACCTTTTTCTGACCTGATGCTGTTTCAAGCTCTAATTTAAGCTCTTTTGACAGTTCTTCCAAGTCAATTTCAGCCAAAAGCTCTTTAATAGCTTCTGCACCCATTCCTGCACGGAAACGGTTGCCGTATTTTTCAACAAACTCACGGTATTCTTTCTCGGAAAGAATCTGTTTTTTCTCAAGCTCAGTACGTTCACCCGGATCGATTACGACATAGGATGCAAAGTACAGAACTTTTTCGAGTGTACGCGGAGTCATTTCAAGTAAAAGACCCATACGTGACGGGATTCCTTTAAAGTACCATATGTGTGATACAGGAGCCGCCAACTCGATGTGACCCATACGTTCACGACGAACACGGGCACGTGTTACCTCAACGCCGCATCGGTCACAGACAATACCTTTATGACGAATGCGTTTGTACTTTCCGCAATGACATTCCCAGTCCTTAGTAGGTCCGAAAATTCTTTCGCAAAACAGTCCTTCACGTTCCGGCTTTAAGGTTCTGTAGTTAATAGTTTCCGGTTTTTTAACCTCACCACGAGACCATTCTCTGATCATTTCCGGTGATGCAAGTCCGATTTTTATAGCTTCAAAAGTATTCTCTGACAATAGTTTCATCTCCATTCTGAATTTGATGGGCACTCACCCGAAATTAAAGCAGATCTAAATCATCAATAAAGTCTTCTTCATCGCCCAAATCATCATCAAATTCATCCGAGTCGTCATCCTCATCAAGCAAGTCTGAATCATCCTCGGCGTCATCTAAGTCCATGTCTTCATCTTCGAGGTCTAAGTCATCGCTATCGTCTCCGACATCTCCTTCTTCAACATCGTCGTCATCAAGACCGATATCAATAAACGCAACATCGTCGCGGATTGTCATAGACAGATTTGCATCTTCTTCCTCAGAAGAATCACGAAGCGTAACCTCTTCCATATTTTCGTCAAGTACACGTATATCAAGTCCCAAGCTCTGAAGTTCTTTAATAAGAACCTTGAACGATTCCGGAATTCCCGGTTTCGGAACGCTTTCGCCCTTAACGATTGATTCATATGTTTTAACACGACCAACAATATCGTCGGATTTTACTGTTAAAATTTCCTGCAAGGTGTATGCTGCGCCGTATGCTTCAAGCGCCCAAACTTCCATCTCACCGAATCTCTGTCCGCCGAACTGAGCTTTACCACCCAGAGGCTGCTGAGTAACAAGTGAGTAAGGACCGGTAGAACGCGCGTGGATTTTATCGTCAACCAAGTGCGCAAGCTTTAAGATATACATTATACCAACAGTTACACGGTTATCAAACGGCTCACCCGTTCGTCCGTCATAAAGAATGGTTTTACCGTCGCGGTCAAGTCCTGCCTGCTCTAATGCATCCATAATATTTTCTTCGTTTGCACCGTCAAATACAGGAGTTGCAATCTTCCAGCCAAGCTCGCGTGCTGCACGGCCTAAGTGAACCTCGAGCACCTGACCGATGTTCATACGCGAAGGAACGCCCAGCGGATTCAATACTATTTCAAGCGGTGTACCATCCGGAAGGAACGGCATATCCTCTTCAGGAAGAATTCTTGAAATAACACCCTTGTTACCGTGACGACCTGCCATTTTGTCACCAACAGAGATTTTTCTTTTCTGTGCAATATAGCAACGAACCAGACGATTAACTCCCGGCGGCAGCTCGTCGCCCTTTTCTCTGTCGAATACAATAACGTCAACGATGATACCGTATTCACCATGCGGAACTCTTAACGAGGTATCACGCACTTCGCGAGCTTTTTCACCAAAGATGGCACGAAGCAAACGTTCTTCGGCAGTAAGCTCGGTTTCGCCCTTAGGTGTAACCTTACCAACCAGAATATCTCCTGAGCGAACCTCTGCACCGATGCGGATAATGCCTCTCTCGTCAAGGTCTTTTAATGCATCTTCGCCAACATTCGGAATATCGCGTGTAATTTCTTCTGCGCCGAGTTTAGTATCGCGCGCTTCACACTCATATTCTTCGATATGAATTGAGGTAAGCACATCATCGCGAACAAGTTTTTCGCTGATGAGCATAGCATCCTCGTAGTTATAACCTTCCCATGTCATAAATCCAATTAAGATGTTGCGTCCGAGTGCGATTTCACCCATATCGGTTGAAGGGCCGTCAGCAATAATATCGCCTTTTTTAACTTTTTCGCCTTCAGAAACTATCGGACGCTGATTAATGCAGCTGCCCTGGTTTGAACGTGTAAACTTAATAAGATTATATTTATGAACTGTGCCGTCGTCAGCTTTTATTACGATTTCATCAGCACTAACCTTGCTGATAACACCGTCTTCTTTTGCCAAAACAACAACACCCGAATCTTTTGCTGCTTTATACTCCATACCGGTACCGATAATCGGCGACTGCGGTTTTAAGAGCGGTACTGCCTGACGCTGCATGTTAGAACCCATCAGCGCACGGTTAGCGTCATCGTTTTCTAAGAACGGAATCATTGCAGTTGCAACTGAAACAACCTGCTTAGGCGAAACGTCCATATAGTCAACCTTAGATGCTTCAACCTCTAAAATTTCGTCTTTATAACGAACAGTAACCTTTTTATTTATGAAACGACCCTCATCATCAAGCGGCTCGTTTGCCTGCGCCACGATAAATTCATCTTCACGGTCAGCAGTCATGTATTCAATTTCATCGGTAACAACGCCTGTTGCTCTGTCTACCCTGCGATACGGAGCTTCGATAAATCCATGCTCACTGATGCGTGCATAGGTAGCAAGCGAAGATATAAGACCGATATTCGGTCCTTCAGGAGATTCGATAGGACACATTCTCGAATAGTGAGAGTGGTGAACGTCTCGAACTTCGAAGCCTGCACGGTCACGGGACAAACCGCCCGGTCCTAAAGCTGAAAGTCTTCTTTTATGTGTCAGCTCAGAAAGCGGATTCAACTGATCCATAAACTGTGAAAGCTGTGATGAACCAAAGAACTCTTTAATAGTTGCAACAACCGGACGGATGTTTATAAGCGCCTGCGGTGTTACTATATCTAAATCCTGAATTGTCATTCTTTCGCGAACCACACGCTCCATACGTGATAAACCGATACGGAACTGGTTCTGCAGCAGCTCGCCCACACAACGCAGACGGCGGTTACCTAAGTGGTCGATGTCGTCGGTTTTACCCACGCCATACATAAGACCAATCTGATAGTTAATAGAAGCAAAAATATCTTCTGTTACTATATGTTTAGGAATAAGCTCGTCTATGCGGCGTTTAATCTGGTCTTTAATTTCTGCCTCATCGTCGGTAGAATCCAGAATTTCCATTAAAACATCGAGCTTAACTTTTTCAGTGATTTCCAAATCAGAAATATCGAAATCAACAAACTCGCAAATATCAACCATGCCGTTTGAGAAAACCTTGATATCTTTGCCGTTTACATCTATAACAACTTCGCGAACACCTGCTTTTTCAACCTGTTCAGCAAGCTCACGTGTTAAATAAGTACCTGCCTCGGCAATTACTTCACCTGTACGCGGATCAGCAATCGCATTTTTTGTTACAAAGCCTGTTATACGTGCGCCGATTGCAAGCTTCTGGTTGTATTTAAAACGACCAACCTTAGCTAAATCGTAACGTTTAGGGTCGAACAAAAGACCCATTAAAAGTGATTTTGCACTTTCAACCGTCGGCGGCTCGCCCGGACGCAGTTTTTTATAAATTTCGATTAAAGCATCGTCCTGCGACTGAATCATGCTGCTCTTTTCAAGTGTTATAAGAAGCGGCTCGGTTTCGCCGAACATTTCGATAATCTCGTCGTCACGCTCTAAACCAAGAGCACGAACTAAAATTGTAGCAGGCAGCTTTCTTGTACGGTCGATACGTACAGATATAACATCGTTAATATCGTTTTCGTATTCAAGCCACGCACCACGATACGGAATAACAGTTGAAGAAAACAGTTCTTTACCGGTTTTGTCGTGTGTCATTGCATAATAAACACCCGGTGAACGCACCAGCTGGCTGACGATAACACGTTCTGCGCCGTTGATGATAAATGTTCCCTGCTCTGTCATAAGCGGAAAATCGCCCATAAAGATTTCCTGCTCTTTAACCTCTCCTGTTTCCTTATTAATAAGGCGAACACGTGCCTTAAGAGGTGACGCATAGTTAGTATCCCGTTCTTTACATTCCTCTACCGAATACTTTACCTTATCCTCGAGTCTGTAATCAATAAACTCTAAAACAAGATTGCCCGTATAGTCTGTAATAGGAGAAATATCGCGGAAAACTTCCTTGAGTCCTTCTTCTAAAAACCAGTTATACGAGTTTTTCTGTACCTCAATAAGGTTCGGCATATCCAGAACCTCGTCAATTCTGGCATAGCTCATTCTTACATTCTTACCCAATTGAATTGGATGTACCATAAACTCAATCACCCCATTAATTTTTGATGACCTTACCGGTCGTTAGTGTCAGTCGATGTAAAAAAAACATTTAAAGCCAAGCGATTTTCGTAAAAAATATACGCAAAAACCGCTGTTTTACCACTAATACCACAATATATTGTGTCCGATTTTTGTGCATAGGACACCTATTTTGAGTATATAATGCAATTTATAATATTAACATATACTTATCAAGATGTCAACCCCCTTTTTTAATTTTTTTAATAAATAAAAGCGGTTGCTATGCAACCGCTTTTTATTATTCTTCTATGCTCGGAATTTTTACATCAATTTCAATGTCTTTATCGTAATCCACATTTTCACAACCAAATCCGAACATATTATAAAATTCGTCCCAATATCCGTCAACATCGGCAAGCTCGTCGATATTTTCAGTCGTTATTTTTTCCCAAGCCTCGCTCACCTTTTGCTGTACTTCTTCTTTCAATTCCCAGTCGTCAACACGAAGCAGACAATCATCTGCCAGAACTTTAGGCTCGGCATAAAGCTTATCTTTAAACAGACGGTGTATTTGTTCTATGCATCCTTCGTGCAGACCGAGCGGTTTCATTACTTTATATAATATCGCTGTGTAAAGCGGAACAACAGGAATAGCTGAGCTTGCCTGCGTTACCAATGCCTTGTTTACTGAAACATAAGCCGAAAGACCTGTTTCGGCAAATTCTTTTGTTAATTCTTTGGCGGTATTGTAAAGATGCGCTTTAGCCGCACCGATTGAACCGTTATAATACATAGGATGTGTAAGCTCAGGACCTATGTAACTGTATGCCATTGTAACTGCATTATCTGCCAAAACATCTGCCGCTTTCATAGCACTTATCCAGTCCTTCCAGTCCTCGCCGCCCATTACCTTTACGGTATCTTCTATTTCCCGGTCAGTTGCCGGCTCGATGGTAACAGGCATAACTGTGCGGTTTGCCACATCAACCGTTTTGTTGGTATATGCCTCGCCGGTTGTTTTTAAAACGCTCGATACTGTTTCGCCATCCGGCATAGTTCTTCTGGGAGCCGCCAAGCTGTAAACAATCAAATCAATCTTGCCTAAATCTTCTTTAATAAGATTAATTACCTGCTCTTTAATATCCTTTGAAAACGCATCGCCGTTAACTGACTTTGCATAAAGTCCTTCTTTTGCGGCAAATTCTTCAAATGCCGCTGTATTATACCAGCCTGCGCTTGCAGTTTTTTTGCCGTTTGACGGTTTTTCAAACATAACGCCGATTGTTGCCGCACCGCCCGAAAAAGCCGCTGTTATTCTCGATGCTAAGCCATAACCTGTTGATGCACCGATAACAAGCACCTTTTTACCGCCTGAAATTGCGCCCTTAGCCTTTACATATTCAATCTGATTTTTTACGTTTTCTCTGCATCCTTCAGGGTGTGCTGTTGTGCAGATAAATCCTCTTATTTTAGGTTCTACTATCATTATTTTATTCCTTTCATATATCAATCTCTGCTTAGTATTACAAGCAAAAGTCCTTTTTTAACGCTGATAGCTGCCTCATCGCTGTTAAACTCGTTGCTCACACCGTACGGATTTCCAAACTCCATAACGGCATCTTTCATAGGATAATAAAGCCCTGTTGAGCTTATGCCCTCTGCTATACCAATCGGCAAAACCGAGACGTGCTGACCTTCACTCTTTTTTAAAAAAATCTCTTTATCCGTAAGATATACCTCGTTGTACTCGTCAACAATTTTCATTTTAATATTGTTATCCAGCGCAACTTTTAAAAGATGTATATTTGCTATTGTGTGGTCTAAACGCGAGCCCGTTGCACCCAAAAGCAGAATTTCATCAAAGCCGTGATTTATGGCATAACAAACACATTCGTGCGTATCGGTTCTGTCCTTTTCAGTCGGCAATACTATTTTTTCGGTTTTTGCCTTTGCAAGATTCTGCGGATAAGAATCAAAATCACCGATTATCACATCCGGCATAAGTCCAATTTTTTGCGCTGCCAAACATCCTCCGTCAGCACATATAATCGTATCGCTGTCGTTTAGCAGCTTACGGTAAAAATCAGGATTTTTAAAATCTCCGCCTGCAATAATTACAGCGCGCATTCTTTTTCCCTCATTGCTTTAATTACTGCCGCAGGGTCTTTTGCGCCAAAAATTGCGCTGCCTGCAACTAAGATATTTGCACCTGCGCCCAAAGGCACCTGCATATTTTCGGCAGAAATTCCGCCGTCAACTTCTATATCAAAATCCTCGCCGAAGATTTTTCGCGCTTCGGTAATTTTGCTGTTTACATCGGGTATATATTTCTGACCGCCAAAGCCTGCAAATACTGTCATTAATAAAAGCATATCTATTTTATCACGGTACGGCAAAACACGGCTAAGCTCTGCATCGGGATTTAAAGCAATACCTGCCTTTTTGCCAAGGCCGTGAATTTTATCAATAGTATAATCTATATCGCTTTCACATTCAATATGTATTGTAATTATGTCTGAACCTGCTTTTGCAAAATCCTCAACATAACGATGTGGCTCAGTTATCATAAGATGAGTATCGAAAACCATATTACTGTGCGGTCTTAAGCTTTTTACAATCGGCGCACCGAAAGATATGTTGGGAACTAAATGTCCGTCCATAACATCAATGTGCAAATATTCGGCTCCTGCCTTTTCAACAATTGCAACATCTTCACCTAAACGTGAAAAATCTGCTGATAAAATTGATGGAGCTATTATCATTATTTCATCCACTCCTTAACTTGTTTTAATGTATCATAAAGCTCTTTATAGCTTTCGTATCTGCTTTGGGATATTTTACCCTCATTTAATGCATCTTTTACGGAACAGTCAGGCTCATTTATGTGAGCGCAGCCTGCAAAACGGCATTCTCCCAGATAGGGCGCAAATTCAGGAAAATAGTTTTCTAAATCAGCGGCTTTAAGTCCCTCAACCTCAAACGAACTGAAGCCGGGTGTGTCGAAGGCGTATCCGCCAAACGGCAGCTCTAAAAGCTCAACGTGGCGTGTTGTATGCCTGCCTCGCTTTATTTTGTCGCTTATTGTTCCCGTTTCCATCTGCTCATCGCCTATTAAGCTGTTTAAAATGCTCGATTTACCTACACCGGAGTTTCCTGCAAATGCTGTAACCTTACCTTTTAAAAGCTCTTTAAGCTCATCTTTACCCTCACCGGTTTCGCTGCTTGATAAAATCACCGCAAAGCCTGTTTGACGATAAATCTCTGCCAACTCGTGTGCCTCTTTTGGAGCAATGTCTGTTTTGTTTATGCACACCGCACACGATACATCGGCAGCGAGTGCCGTTACCGACAGCTTGTCAACCAGTCTTAAATTCGGCTCGGGGTCTTTTGCCGCAAAGGTTATTATTATCTGGTCTAAGTTTGCAACCGGGGGACGAATAAACGAATTTTTACGGGGCAGGATTTCGTCAAGACTGCCCTTAAGCTCCGCCTCGTCCACAATACTGACCTTTACCCTGTCGCCCACAATCGGAGTAAGGCTTTTACTGCGGAATTTGCCGCGAGCCTTTGCCTCTACAACACCGAGTTCGGTTTTAATGTAATAAAATCCGCCTATTCCTTTAACAATGATGCCATCAAGCATAATTTTACCTGTCCGTTTCTGTTTTGTTGTCTGATTTACAAATTAATTTTACGCATTAGGTGCTATCGGTTTAATTGACGGCTTTTGCGTAGGCTCACTTGCAGGCTCAGAGGTTTTGGTGTTATCTTCACCCGACGGAGCAGAAGATTCGGCAGCGGTTTTAGGACCGGAGCTTAAACGAATATCTACACTTGTTTTTTCTTTAACCTCAACACCTGCCTGAATTGACTGCGCAGCAACTGTGCCCTTAGCACGTGAGCTTTCTATTGTAGCAATGCTGCCCCAGGTAAGACCAACATCTAAAAGTGCTGCTTTTGCTTCGTCCTCAGTTTTTCCTAAAAGATTAGGAACAGGAACAAACTTTTCATCCTTGCCTGAGCTTACATAAATTGTAACCGTATCGCCCTCGGCATATTTAGCACCCATTACCGGTGACTGACGTACAACATAGCCTTGCGGAATATCCTCGCTTATCTCGCTTACCACATTAGGAATAAGCTTTAAGCCGCGTATAATTTCCTGTGCATCAGAATCCTTGCGGTTTACCAAATCAGGCATTCTTCCGCCCTCACCGCCAAGACTTACTATAACCTTAACTTTTGCATTATCTTTAACATTTTTGTTTGCCTTTGGGTCTTGCGAAATTATCTTGCCCTTTTCTACGTCGTCATTTTTCTGTTCTTCTTCGACTATAATTTCAATATCTGTGTTCTTTACAGTTTCTTTAGCTTCTTCAACTGTCATATTGGTAAAGTCGGGTAATTCTATTTCGTTGCCTGCAGGAGTCATAAAGAAATAGAACAAAACACCCAAAACAGCAACAAGCAATATTCCGGTTGCCATACCTGCAATAATGCCCAGACGGTCTTTTTTCTTATCTTCGGCACTCTTTTGTTTTTTGACCTTTTTCGGTTTTTCACCCTGATTCAGTATTTCATCAGGAATTACGTGGTCTTTTTCCGGAATTTTGGGCACTACCATTGTTTCGCCGTCGGCTAACTGACGGTCAAATGCCACAGGAGTTCCTAAATAAACCTTTTTTAAATCAATCATCATTTTAGTCGCCGTGTCGTAGCGCATATTCTGTTCTTTACTCATTGCTCGCAGAATAACATTTTCAAGCGACTGAGGAATGTCTTTGTTTAAATCAGATGGAGGCGTCGGCTCTTTTTCGATGTGCTGCATTGCAACCGCAACAGCAGTATCACCCTCAAATGGCAGACGGCCTGTTACCATTTCATACATTAAAATACCTAAAGAATAAATATCTGTTTTAGCATCAATATATCCGCCGCGTGCCTGTTCAGGTGAGAAATAATGTACAGAACCCATTCCTGCCGCGCCGCCGGTTGTGATTGTGCTTGTGCTCATAACCTTTGCGATTCCGAAGTCGGTAATTTTAAGTGTACCCTCACGGGTAATAATTATGTTATGAGGCTTTATATCCTTATGAACAATACCCTTTTTATGCGCATGCTCTAAACCCGAGCAGATTTGTGCCGCATAATCAACAGCCTCTTTCCACGGGATTACAGCTTTTGCATCAATGTACTGCTTTAAAGTAACGCCCTCAACATATTCCATAACGATATAGTCAAGGTCATCCTCCTGTCCTACATCATAAATTGAAACGATGTTAGGATGCGAAAGGCTGCCTGCCGACTGTGCCTCTGCTTTAAAACGGGCAATAAAGTCGGTATCCTCGCGGAATTCCGGTCTTAGCACCTTAATTGCAACATATCTGTTAAGCACAAGACACTTTGCCTTATAAACAACAGCCATGCCGCCCTTTCCTACTTCTTCTATTATCTCATAACGATTAGCAATCATTTTTCCAGTCATCATAATATCAATCATCTCCGCATCAATATTTATAGAGTCGTCTGTCATATCTGTAATAAAACTGCTGTGATGTTATCAAAGCCGCCCTTATCATTTGCCGCCGATACAAGTTTTTCTGCGGCATCCTCCATTTTTTTGTTTTCGCTAATAAGGGTTTGCATTTCTTTATCAGAAAGCATGTTAGACAGTCCGTCTGTACATAATAAGATGATGTCCCCCTCCTGCACATCGAACTCGTATATATCAATTTCGATATGCGGGTCTGTGCCAACGGCACGTGTTATAACGTTCTTTTGCGGATGGTTACGAGCCTGCTCGGGTGTTATCTGCCCGTTTGCCAAAAGCTCTGCCACCAGCGAATGGTCAGATGTTATTTTGTGCATTAAATCATCGCGCAGAACGTATGCTCTTGAATCACCGACGTGAGCAACTGTGACTCTGCCTGCATAATAAAAGCAGGCGGTAAGTGTTGTGCCCATGCCGTAAAATTTCGCATTATCCTGCGCTTCGGTATAAATTGCCTTATTTACGCTGTTGATAGCACCGATAAGCATATCCTTTATCTGCTCCTGCGGTACTTCGGTGGTATAGTAGCGGTTAATATAATCGCTCACACCGTTTACAGCAGCTTCACTTGCCGTTTCACCGGCATTGTGTCCGCCCATTCCGTCTGCGACCATAGCGTAAATTACACCCGGTCTTGAAACGTACTCGGATACATAGTAATTGTCCTCGTTAATCGGTCTGGTCTTGCCCAGATCCGTACTTGCTCCAATTCTCATGGATTTTCTCACCTCTATGTTCGTTCCTTTTTCTATTCTCTTTCTTCCATTACTGATTTTCTGAGCTGACCGCAAGCCGCATTTATGTCACTGCCCAGCTCACGGCGCACCGTAACCGAAAGACCGAGTTTAAAAAGAGTGTCCTGAAATTTTCTGATATTTTGTGTATTGCTTCTTACAAAATCACGCTCTGCTACGTTGTTTACGGGAATAAGATTTATATGCACCAGCATACCCGAAAAAAGCTTGGCAAGCTCCTTTGCGCATTCAGGTGTATCGTTTTCGCCGTGAATCATGGCATATTCAACGCTGATTCTGCGCCCTGTCACAGCAAGATAGTCTTTTAATGCCTTCATAAGCTGCGGCAGAGGATATTTTACATCAACCGGCATAAGCTGTCTGCGTTTTTCGTCGAACGGCGAATGCAGCGATATTGACAGAGTTATGGGCAGATTTTCTTTAGCCAGAGCATAAATTCCGTCAACAACACCGCAGGTAGAAAGCGATATGTGCCGATAACCGATGTTTAATCCGTCTTTGTGGTTTACATTTTTTAAAAACTTAAGTACATTATCAAAATTATCGAGCGGTTCGCCTATACCCATCATGACTATATTCGAAATCTTCTGACCTGAGTCTTCTTCAGTTTTCATAATCTGGTCGATGATTTCTGAGGGTGTAAGGCTTCTTATAAGTCCGCCTATTGTAGATGCACAGAATCTGCATCCCATACGGCAACCAACCTGAGATGACACACAGATTGTATTTCCGTGTTTATAATTCATCAAAACACTTTCTATAAGATTTCCGTCTTTTAAGCGGAACAGATATTTTATTGTTCCGTCAATTTTTGAGACCAGTTTTCGCTCAACCTCTAAATGACCTATTGTAAAATTTTCTGCAAGCTTTTCGCGCAGGTCTTTTGATAAATCGGTCATATCTGAAAATGTTTTTGCCCCACGATATATCCATTTAAAAATCTGTTTTGCACGGAACGGCTTTTCTCCGAGCGAAACTATTGTCGCCTCAAGCTCATCAAAAGTCATATCCTTTAAATCTGCTTTAACCATCAGCCTCTCCTTTTCAATTTGCAAATAAAGAATCCGTCACAGCCGTGCTCATCTGGATACAGCGTGATATATCCCTTTTCCAGTTCTGAATTTATTTTATCACCTATATGCTCACTTGCTGCACTCACAATGCAAAAGTCAGGATTTTTTTCTAAAAAGCTGTTTACAACACCCATATTTTCCTGCGAATTAACCGTGCAGGTGCTGTATACAAGCTCCCCTTCTATTTTAAGATATTTTGCGCAATTATTCAATATATTTTTTTGAATTGTAACCAGTTCACTAAAGTCTGAAAGCGCCTCTTTATATTTTATATCAGGCTTTCTGCGAATGATGCCCAACCCCGAGCAGGGAACATCGAGCAAAATTTTATCCGCCTTTTGTAAATACTCTTTTTTCTCGGACAGCGCATCCATTTGCGATGCGTTAATTACAGAAATGCCAAGCCTTTTGGCATTATCTCTTACCTGAGTCAGTCTGTGCTCATAAAGGTCTGATGCCAAAATTTCGCCCTCATTTTTCATAAGCTCTGCTAAATGTGCGGTTTTTCCGCCCGGGGCACAACACAAATCCAACACTGTTTCGCCTGCTTTTGGCTCAAGAGCCAATGCCGCAAGCTGCGAGGATATACCCTGAATGCTGAACAAGCCTTCACGATAAGCACGTGTTTTTTCAGGATTTTTACCTCTTTCTAATATTATACCGCAGTCGGTTATGTCTGACTCGTGCGCGGATATTCCCTCATCTTCTAAAATTTTAATAACATCTGCGCGACTTGCCTTTAATGTATTTACTCTTGCCTCAATCGGCGGAATTTCATTATTCTGCGCCAAAAGCGACTCGGCTTTATCAATACCAAAAGTATCTGTATACCATTTTACAAGCTCTTCAGGATGTGAATATAAAACGCTTAAATATTCTGTCTCATTTTTTTCTTTTTTGGGCAGTTTTATTTTGCCGGCATCTGAAGCCTTGTGTAAAATTGCATTCACAAAACCCGACGATGCTTTGTGCCCGTATTTTTTTGCCAACTTTACACTTTCGTTTACTGCGGCAGATGCAGGAATCTTATCCATAAAATAAAGCTGATAAATTCCCATCCGCAAAATCTGTAAAATGTATGGGGAGATTTTTTTAAGTCTTATGCTTGAATAAGAACGTATAACATAATCTAATGTTATTTTGCGCTCTATAACACCCGAAACAAGCTCTTTTGCCAATGCCCGCTCTTCACGCGGCAAATCTGAGCTGCGCATATGATTGGCAAATACAATATTTAAATATCCATCTTTTTGCTCTGTTTCGTACAGAATTTTAAGAGCTGTTTCTCTGCCGCTCGCCATCGTTTTTTCCTCCCCCGGCAGAACTTTCTTTTGCACCAAAATCTGCCTTATTTGCGGATATTATCCCACACTTGTAATATAGCACAAAAGTGCATAAGTGTCAAGAGTACGCAGTTTAATGGGCGAGAGGGGTTAGCACGGTTGTTGATATGTGGATTCTAAGTAAATAAAACAAAAATCCTGTCAATTGACAGGATTTTTATTTTAAAATCTCACACTTTTTAGACAGCTTATCTGCATAAAGCATCTCATCTGCATACTTATATGCATTTTCATAATTATCTTTAATCATTGAATATCCCTTTGACACGCTTATATTACCATCCATTTGCAAATGTTTTTTTAATACAATTAAACGCTTTATAATTTCCTTTTCTGAAATACCTTCAGTTAAAACTGAAAATTTATCCCCACCTATGCGAAAAACTCTATGCTTAGGCTCAGAAAAAACCTCTAAAATATTTTTTGCAACGTTCTTAAGTACGATATCGCCTGCCGGATGACCTTTTGTATCGTTAATTATTTTAAAATTATCAATGTCAAAAATAATAATTCCTCTTAATTCTTTCGTCTTTCCTTTTAAGTCTTTATTAATATATAAATTATATGCATTTCTGTTATAGACGCCCGTTAAAACATCTGTGATAGCAAGTTTGTGCCACATATTTGCTTCATCGGCATATTTATTCTTTTCAGCAAGTTTCTGAATTTTTGACAAAAGTTTAAGTATAATAACCAAAAACAATATTATAAGAAATGTTAGCAATACTAAGAGCAGTCTCATATTTTTCCCCATTTGTTTTAATTATTGTTATATAAATTACATACATTGCTCAAACTAATATATGAATAATTTTTATAATTTAATAAAATAATTATACTCAATTTATTGAGCATTGTCAATACTTTAAGTATGATAAAATTATTTTGGTGATTAAAATGATAAGTTACAAGCCTTTTTATGAAACCCTTTATAAAAAAGGAATAACCGAATATTATCTCATTTTTAAGCAAGGCTTTTCTGCTAATACCATTCACAGAATAAAAAAAGGTGAAGCAATCAGCACTAAAACCCTTGATGCACTTTGCTATGTTTTAGATTGCGAAGTAAGCGACATAATTAAATTCGAAAAAGAATAGTGTCTGATTCTGTTACAAAAGAACCAGACACTATTCTTTTTATTAATATAGATTTTGTATAAGTAAAGTGAATTTAATCATTATTTTTCTTTGCGGTGTTTATTGAGGATATGAGCATTTTGCGAATCACACCACAACTATGCAAGAGCGAAGAAACATCAGATAGTATTTCTGCTCTTTGCATAAGTTCAAGCCAATATTCAGTTTCATAACATTCCTTTAATGATATCTGGAGTTTTGATATAAAGTCGGGTTTGCTGTGAGCATATTTTGCTTCTCTAATATTAGCTCCGATACTTGTAGCGCTTCTTTCAAGTTGATTCACTATTGAATAATGCCCCTTGATGCTGTCGCAAAGTTTTAGAATTTCAACAGCAAAATCCATAGAAAAATTAGCTAATTTATTTTCACTCATTTATAACACCTCTGTCACTATTTTATCATAAAACCAAAATATTTCAAGAATGAAATCGTTCGCTCTGCTCACTACGAAATCCAAACAAGTTTGGATGAAATCCTCGCTATGCTCGGATGAAATTAAATCCGTCTTTTTATTCGCCGCAGGCGATTTCATCTGCGAAGCAGATTTCATCCACGAAGTGGATTTATTCCGTCTGCAAGACGGATTTAACTGAAAAAAGACATCCTTTGGATGTCTTTTTTCTGGAAGAGCCGAACGGTTTAGATGACATTTAGTTAATATCTCAAACCCTTGTAAAATCAAGGCTTTCAAGACTTTATTTTTTGCTTGACAGTTATTTGACAGTTGCCAAAATGTTTCTAATAATTTACAGTTTAATTATACCATATTTTATAGCATAATTCAATATCTTTATATTTACAAATTAAAAACAGGGCGTTCGCCCTGTTTTCGTGTTATACGCATATCTTTAATTCTTCTTCACCTTCAAGACCTTTAATAATATGTGTATAAATATTGATAGTTGTAGAAACATCTTTATGACCGACTATTTCACTAATTCGTTTTGGATTCATTTTCGCTTCAAATAAAGTTGATGTAAATTGGTGTCTAAGGG
>JAFYXI010000066.1 GCA_017546245.1 Clostridia bacterium
GTCATTATCCATGCGTCGTCCGTAGTGAACAAAAACTCAAAGTTTTTAAACCCTACCCAGCTACTGCCAAAGATTCCTTTGTTGAACCGGAAATCTTTAAATGCTATTACGATTCCGAACATCGGTATATAGCAAAAGGCTATCAGCCATGCTATACACGGCGTTGCCAGTGCTAAAAGCGGCAAATTGTTCTTTACATCCTTAAAAAATTTCATCACTTTTCTCTCCTTTATTAAATGGCAGAGTAATTACTGCTGTCAAACCGCCTTGCTCGTTTGACATATAGTATAAACCAGCCTTTTTTTCATATTTGCTTTGCAAACGCTTTTGAATGTTTATAATACCTATTTTTTCTGTTGCAAATACTGTAGTATCACCGTTAAGATAACGATTTAGCTTTTCTGCATCAAAGCCTATGCCGTCGTCTTCGATTTGAATTTTAAGCTCATCATTTACCAACATAACCGATATTTTGATTGTCATTTTTCGGTTGCCTCGCCCCAAGCCATGTAAAATTGAATTTTCGACTAAAGGCTGAATCATAAACTTTTGAATCTTAACCCCTGCAAATCTTTCGGGCATATCTACCTTAAAGGTAAAATCGCATTTGCGACATTTTTCCTGAAGTTTTACATAATTTTTTATAAATTCAATTTCGTTTTGAAGAGTTATTATCATTTCAGAGCTTTTTGCGTTGTATCGGAAGTTATCTGCCAGCGCCGATGCCGCATCTGCTATATCTCTTACTCCGTTTTCAAGTGCCATCCACGAAATCGAGTCTAACGCATTGTATAAGTAATGCGGATTTATCTGTGACTGAAGCATTTTAAACTCTGCCTCTTTTTTTTGCTCGCCTAAGTGCTGTGCTACCTCTAAAAGTTTTTTATTTCTTTTAGTCATGGCATCAAACGCTTTGTACAGGCTGTTTATTTCTCTTACCCTTGATTTTTTGACCGTTTTGCTGAGCTCTTCCTTTTCATCCGCCTTGTTCATGAAAAGAGCCAGCCTTTCTATAGGTCTTACTATAATCCGCGACAGTATTATAGCAATCAGCATGGCAATAATTAAAATAAATGCTACTATCCAAAATACCTCGTGACTTATTTGCTCAATTGTAATAAGTCCTTCATCTGCAGGTACTGCAGCCACTAAAGTCATACCAAATTCAAAATCGTATTTACAGGCTAAATACTCTGTTTTGTCAATTTGAACACTCGTCAGCGACTCTGCACCGCTGCCGCGGTTGTTGCTGTAGTCCGCTGCAAATTCAGCAACATTATCTTTTATTGTTTCGTCGCTTTTACATATTACCTTTCCATTTTCATTTACAATCATTATTTCAACAAATTTTTTATTTTCGACACTTTTATGTTTTCTTAAAATACTTTCAAAATCTATCGAAACCATGCTCACACCCAAACGTTCGCCGCTGGGTTCTAAATAATTAACTATGGTTTGTGCTACAAAAATACAGTTTGGCATATTGCTGTGTTCAAAAAAATACATTTTTTGTTCACTTTTTAAAAGTTCTTTATACCAATCTGCATTTTCTACAGCTTTGCTGCTTACAACACAGGTTGCATACGAACTATAGCTTATTGCTTCTGATTCAAGATACGATGCCATCGGCTGCGCGTCATCTATGAACAGATAACCGGCATTTTCATATCCGTTAAGCGATGAGGCATTTTTCATATCTTTAATAAATTTTAATATGTCGTTTATGTTATGAATTTTATCAATATTATGTTCGGGCTTTGATTTTATCAGGTTTATAAAATCTTCATCTACGCTAAGTAAATCATTTTCATTTTGAAGTCTTAAAATGGATGAGTTTATCTCTTGCTCGCATCCTTCTACAACATTTTCAATATCATCTACAACCAGCGATAGCAGTCTGTCGTTAAACCGGTTATTAATGCTGTATATAAGCAAAAAGCTGACAAACAAAACAAATGATACCAAAACCGCAAGCACCGATAGTCTTATGCTTACCTTCACCGATTCACTCCTCCCTTTTATTCAGCTGCATTCTGAATTCTTTAGGAGTTACACCGATTTTCTTTTTAAAAATTCTGATGAAGTAGCTCGTATCTGTATAGCCTAAAATTTCGGCTATGCGCCTTATTGAATGTGAACTGTTTGCTATAATATCTTTCGCTCTGTTGATTTTTGCCTGAATTATGCAGTCAGACAGCGAATCTTCTCCGGCATTTTTAAAAAGCCGCGAAAGATAGTCAACCGAAAGATTAAAATGACTTGCTACACTGTATGAGCTAAGCTCTGAACCAATAACATTGTCGTTAATATATTCTTTTGCCAACGAAACAATATTAACACCTGTTTTTTTAGCATCGGTATCGTCTGTGTGTATGCCCAGACTGAACTTTTCTTTCAAAAAGTTTTTCATGTTTTTAATATCAGATATTTCGTAAAATGCCTTCATCTGATTTTCGAGCATGCTGCGGTCGGCAACCGAGTTTTTATAGTAGTCCCAAAATAATCCCATTAAAACTGAATAATACTCTTTAATTTTTTTAACCCCGATCGCACCGAAACGGCTTTCTGTATCTAAAAGCTTTTCAATTGCCTGCATATCCTGGTATCTTAATGCGTTTTTGGTTTCTTCTGCCAGTTCAGTACCTCTTAAATATAACCGCCATTTAATGCCTTCTTCTTTTTCTTCGGCAACCGATTTTATAACATCTGACAAAAGCTTTAATTTGGCACGGCTTATCGGTTTTAAAATATATTCCTTTATATCGTACCTTAATGCCTCACGCGCGTAGTCAAAATCTGCATGTGCGCTAAGCAAAACTATTTCGGCAGCATACGAGTTTTCGCGAATATATTTTGCAACCGTAAGCCCGTCCATATAGGGCATGCATATATCCAGAATTACCAGATCGATTTTATCGTTTTGCTTTAAAAGCTCGATAACCTGCTCTCCATCTTCTAAAGCGGCAACAATATTGGCATTTAAAGCTTTCCAGTCGATCATATCCGAAAGCCCTGCTCTGACGTTATAGTCATCATCTGCTATAACAACATTAATCATGCACTGTCGCCCCTTTCTGTAAAATAAACATTATTTTCTTTAAAAGACGGTTTTTAAAAATTTTTGTGTAAAAATTATATGTGATTTACAAATAAACATAATTTCTTTAGTTTAATTTTAACAAAAAATTTGCAAATAATAAATCGGATTTTTCCGTTTTAGTATCGGATTTTTCCGACTTAAATATTTTAGACCACAATATATCGTTATATTCGCTCTGTTAAGCACTATTTTAAATTTATTTTTTCAGTATTTTTGAATTTTTCTTCTTATATTTATTGTATTATCTTTTTTACTAAATTACTTTCAAATCGGAAAAGTCCGATTTACAATTTATACTTTTTTTGATAAAATCAAAATAAACCGTATATTTTATCATTAAGGAGTGAATGCATAATGAAACTTGCAACAACAACCTCTGATTTTAGCGGAGCATATAAATTCTCTACCACCGAATCTATGAACTACATTCATCAGTCAGGCTTTCGCTATCTTGACTATGGCTTTAGCTATGGCAATCCCGAGGCTGTATTTACAGACGACTGGAAAAAGCATATTGAAAATGTTAAAAACACCGCCAAAGAGCTTTCTATGGAGTTTGTTCAGTCGCACGCGCCGATGGCAAGCAGTCCCTCTATACCGATAGACGAGGACAACGACCAATTTATTGCTGATAACATACGCTGCATTGAGTGCTGTGCAGAGCTTGGAATAAAAAATATAGTTGTGCACTCAGGATACAGACTTCATATCACAAAAGAAGAGTTTTTCGAGCAAAATAAGAAGTTTTATCTGAAACTGCTTCCTGCCGCAGAAAAGTTTGGAGTTGACATTTTAACCGAAAACTTTACTCAGATGCATCACGAGGCAAATACATACTGGACAGATTCGGCTAAGGATTTAAAAGAGCTGATAGATTACGTTGACCATCCTATGCTGCATGCCTGCTGGGATATAGGTCACGCAAACTCTACCGACGTTCCGCAGGATGAAAGCCTAAGAACACTCGGAAAACACGTAAAAGCAATACACGTTCAGGATAATCTGGGTGTGACACATCCGTTGTACGGAAACACCGACCCACATATGGCTCCGTTCTTTGGCTCTGTAAACTTTGACTCTGTTATGCACGGTCTTTCAGAAATCGGCTATAAGGGTGCTTTCACCTTGGAAACAGGCATTTTTTACTATCCCATCCGCTACAAAAAACCGTATGACAAGGACGACAGATTACAAAAAAACCTGCCGTTTGATATTAAGCTTGATGCCGAGAAATTGCTTTATAAACTAAGCAGACATATACTGGATACTTACGATTGCTTTGAGGGATAAATAAAATCAGCTGCCGCTAAAAGCGGCAGCTGATTTTATTTTACAACTATATTTTCTTCACCTATTATTTCAGCTATTTTCTCCAGCAGTTCATCACTTGCCGAAACCCATAAATTTCTTGGTGCAACTGCGGTTTTTCGTGTTTCTTCGATATGGATATACACAGGCGAATTACCCTTGTGCTGCGATAAAATCGGTTTAATTCGTTCTAACAGATAATCCTTGCCGAGCGCAAATTTAATATACACCTTTTTTCCGCTTTCTCTGACCTCGTTTATAGGGGTTACCGTGTTACATAAAATCTTAGGCTCTTCATCTTCTCTGAAGCTTAATTTTCCGTCAAGCTTTATTACCGCATCTTCAATCAGATATGGCTTGCATTGTGCATAAACCTTAGGAAATACCAGGGTTTCTATTTTACCTGTTAAGTCCTCGATTGTAACAAATGCCATCATCTGATTGCTTCTTGTAAACTTGCTTTTTACCTCTGAAACAATACCGCACAGCGATACCTCTGCACCATCATAAATATTGCTCATTTCATGTGTTTCTTCGTCTGTGCCGTGCTGCATGATTTCGAGTGCGGTCACATTTGACCACTTGCGTACCTCTTCGGCATATTCGTTAAGCGGATGCCCTGAAATGTAAAAGCCAATGCACTCTTTTTCCATCGCCAGCAATCTTTTAAGCGGAAATTCATCTATGTTGGGATAGCTCACCTGAACCTGCTCACTCTCTGCATCCGCAAACAGCGACATTTGCCCGTCTAAATTGCGTTTGCGCTCATCTGCCTGAGCATCTACCATTGATTCAAAAACAGCTAAAAGCTGTGAACGTTTAATACCCAGAGTGTCAAAAGCACCTGCACGAATCAAATTTTCGTGTACACGTTTTGATACCGAAAGCGATGCCGTGCGCTTTACAAAATCCTGATAGCTTAAAAACTTACCGCCACGCACACGTTCGGCAACTATTGCATCTATAACGGCAACACCTATATTTTTTATAACGGCGAGACCAAAGCGCACATCGCTACCCGATACAGTAAAACCGCTGCAGCTTTCGTTTATGTCAGGCGGTAGTATTTTAATGCCCATTCGGTTACACTCAATAGTATAACGCGCAACCTTTTCAGGCGAATCGAGCACGCTCGAAAGCAGTGCCGCCATATATTGCGCCGGATAAAAACATTTTAAATATGCGGTCTGATAAGTAACCATTGCGTATGCTGCAGCATGCGACTTGTTAAACGCATAGCTTGCAAAGTCCATCATTTCGTCAAAAATGTCATTTGCAACTTTTTCGGATACACCGCGTCTTATTGCGCCCTCGATTAAAACATTTCCGTCATCATCGGTTTGTCCGTAAATAAAGTTTTTGCGCTCCTGCGTCATAACGTCGTGCTTCTTTTTAGACATCGCACGGCGCACCAAGTCGGCACGACCCATTGAGTATCCGCCCAAATCACGCACAATTTGCATAACCTGCTCCTGATATACCATACAGCCGTAGGTTACATCTAAAATACTCTCTAAAAGCGGATGCTTATACTCTACCTTTTGCGGATGATTTTTATTCTCGATATATCTTGGAATCTGCTCCATCGGTCCCGGTCGGTAAAGAGAAATTCCTGCTATAATATCTTCTATGCTCTGCGGACGAAGCTCTTTCATAAACGCCTTCATACCGGCACTTTCAAGCTGAAATACGCCCTCTGATTCGCCCCTTGAAAGCATCTGATATACTTTTGGTTCGGCAAGATTCAGCTTATCAAGTTCTATTTTTTCGCCTGTCGATTCTTCAATAATTTTTACCGCCTCGTGTATGATTGACAGGTTACGAAGTCCCAAAAAGTCCATTTTTAAAAGACCCAGTTCTTCAACCGTACCCATCGGGAACTGCGTTGTTACGACATCATCATTTTTCTGGAGCGGAATGTGGTCTGTAAGTGTATCTTTTGATATAACAACACCTGCCGCATGCGTTCCTGCATTTCGTGTAAGTCCCTCTAATGCACGGGCATCGTCAATCAGTTCTTTTACCTGTGGGTCTGTTTCATATCTTTCTTTCAGCTCAGGATTTATCTCTAACGCCTTATCAATCGTCATCTTAAGCTCAAAGGGTATCATTTTGGCAATAGCATCTGTGTCTGCATAAGACACATCGAGCACACGGCCGACATCCCGAACTGCCGCCTTTGCTTTCATCGTGTTATAGGTTATTATCTGTGTAACCCTGTCTCTGCCGTATTTTTCAACAACATAATCAATGACCTTCTGTCTGCTTTCATTACAGATGTCAACATCTATATCGGGCATGCTTACACGTTCGGGATTTAAAAACCTTTCAAACAAAAGCGCAAATCTTAACGGGTCAATATCAGTTATTCTCAGGCAATATGCGACAATACTTCCTGCCGCACTTCCTCGCCCCGGTCCTACGGGAATATCGCGGTCCTTTGCGTATTTTATAAAATCCCAGACTATTAAAAAATAGTCAACATAACCCATTTTTTGTATTACGTTAAGCTCGTATTCAAGGCGTTCTTTTGCCTCATTATTGTCCGCACCGTATCGCTCAATTAAACCGTCTGTTGCCATTCGCTTTAAGTACTCATACGAATCCTCACCGTTCGGCACAGGGAACTGAGGCAAGTGTAATTTACCAAATTCAAACTCTACATTGCATCTGTCCGCTATTTTCTGTGTGTTTTCAAGACTTTCGGGAACATTCGAAAAAAGCTCTGACATTTCTGCTTCGCTTTTAAGATAAAATTCATCGCTTTCAAAGCTCATTCGGTCTGTGTCTGCGACCTTGGCATTTGTCTGAATACACATCATTAAATCCTGATATTTTGCATCTTCCTTTAACGTGTAATGAACGTCGTTTGTTGCAACAATATCTAAGCCGTATTCTTTTGCAAGCTCAATTAAAACACGGTTGACTTTTTTCTGTTCAGCCATGCCGTGATCCTGAATTTCAAGAAAAAAATCCTCCTTGCCGAACACACCTATATAGTCTTCAATTTTTCTTTTTGCGCGCTCAATATCATCTTCTAAAATTGCATTCGGAATATCTCCTGCCAAGCACGCAGAAAGACAAACAAGCCCCTCGCTGTGTCTTTTTATTTCTTCAAAATCGACACGCGGTTTATAATAAAAACCGTCAATAAATCCTCTTGATACAATCTTTATAAGATTTCGGTAACCAACCATATTTTTTGCAAGCAGCACCAAATGTCCCGTGCGATTTCCGCGTTCGTGGGTAAAATCTGTCATATCACGCCCTGCTGTATATACCTCGCAGCCGATTACAGGCTTTATGCCTGCTTCTTTTGCCTTTTTATAAAAATCTATGATACCGTACATACCGCCGTGGTCTGTTATTGCAATAGCCGACATTCCCAGCTCTTTTGCTCTGTCTATTAAAGAATCTATGCGGCAGGCACCGTCTAAAAAGCTGAACTCTGTATGTACGTGCAGATGCGCAAAACTCATAACGTGTTACCTCTTTTCTTACGTGCAATTAAAATGTGTTTATATATATTGTATATTGTTGCACAAAAAAAATCAATATTTTTCTACATAAGCCTTACTAAATATATTTGACTTTTTATTTAGCTAAGGATATAATAATATAATATATATTGGCTAATACTATGTAATAATCTCGCAAAAGGAGGAATTTTTATGGCAAGCAAAAAAATAATTGAGCTTAATGCTGCTGATTTTAATGCAGAAGTTTTAAATTCAGATATTCCTGTAATGGTCGATTTCTGGGCTCCCTGGTGCGGACCGTGCCGAATGGTTTCTCCTGTAATGGAGCAGCTTGCAGCTGAATATGACGGAAAAGCAAAAATCTGTAAGGTAAATGTTGATGACGAAGGTCAATTAGCCGCACAATATGGTGTTATGAGCATTCCTGCAATATTTGTCTTTTCAGACGGAAAAATTGTTGCACAGGCAACAGGGGCATATCCCAAATCACATTTTGCACAAATGTTAGACGAGGCACTTAAATAAAATTTTTCTGTGCTATCCGGCACAGAATACATAAATTATCGCTAAATGAGGTGTATTGTTTTGGCAGAAGGCTTTAAAAACAGCTTTATGGGTTTTTGCAAGCAGGATGTGCTTGACTATATTCAAAAGCTTTCGGCAAACTATGCAGTACAGTTAGCCGAAAAAGACGAAGAAATTGAAGCTTTGCGCGCAAAAAACAAAGAACTTAAATCCAAGCTGCGTGAGCTTGAAAAAAAGGAGTAAATATATGATAACAAGCAAGCAACGAGCATATTTACGCTCATTGGCTAACCCAATGCCGACTATTTTTCAGATCGGCAAAGGCGGAATAAACGACAATTTAATAAAACAGTTAGACGATGCCTTAGAGGCTCGTGAGCTGATTAAAATACACGTTTTGGAAACATCATTTTTAGAGCCGAGAGCAACACTGAGCGAGCTTTGTTCCGAACTTGGCGCAGAGCCGGTTCAGGCAATCGGTGCACGAATTGTAATGTATCGTGAATCTAAAGAAAATAAAACAATCGAACTCTAGTTTAAGCAAAATTTGTATTAAAAGAGGTGATATCATCCATGGCAAGAATCGGATTATTCGGTGGCACATTTGACCCTGTGCATAACGGTCATATCGCCATAGCCAAAGAAGCTCAGAAAAAGCTTGCTCTGGATGAAATTATATTAATACCGTGCGGAGATCCTCCGCACAAAACAAACAAAGATATTTCTGACAAAGCTCACCGAATGGCAATGACCGAAATGGTATTTTTATCTTTGGGTGGTTTTTCGGTTTCGGATTACGAAATAAAAAAACAGACGCCCTGCTATTCGGTGGATATGCTAAAGCATTTCAAAAAGCTGTATCCTGACGACGAGCTTTTCTTTATAATCGGTGCAGATTCGTTTCACGATATTCCCACCTGGTGGCATTACCGCGAGCTTTTAAGTCTGTGCACAATAATTGTAGTGTCACGGCCGGATACCGATAAATCAGAATTGTTTTCACGTTTTGCAGGCGACGAAGCGCCGCCGCGTGTTTTCTATCTGGGCAATGTTGCTTATGATGTATCTTCAACTCAGATACGCTCGATGGTTTATCACAATCAGGATATAAGCAAATTAGTACCCGATAAAATAGTGCAGTATATAAAGAAAAATAAACTCTATACCAATCACTAAGGAGAACAACTGATGGAACTCTCACAAATGGAGAAAAAGCTGCAGGGTATGCTTAGCGAAAAGCGATACCGTCACTCGTTAGGTGTTATGGAAACCGCCGTTAAAATGGCAGAAATTTTTGGCGCATCGCCGGAACTTGCACGTTTAGCCGGTCTTTTGCACGACTGTGCAAAGGATATTGACAAAGCCATTATGCCCGAAATGTGTGAAAAGCTGGGGGTGTATTTAGACCCGGTAAAACTCAAACAACGCTCTTTAATTCACGCAGATTTAGGGGCAAAGCTTGCCGAAGATGAGTTCGGCATTAAAGATGCAGAAATTTTAGACGCTATAAGGTATCACACCTTAGGCAGACCAAATATGACAGTTTTAGAAAAAATTCTATACATAGCAGATTTTACCGAGCCTAACCGCAAAACTTTTCCGGGGCTTGATGAACTGCGAAAGCTCTCAGAAGAAGACCTTGATTTAGCAATGCTTCGCGCAGTCGAATCCTCGATAAGATATGTAAAATCGCAGGGCAACATCTTGCACGAGCAATCAGTTAAAACACAGGAATTTTACAGTGAGCTTATAAACAGCAGATAAAGGAGAAGGTGATGATATGACAGCTACCGAAAAAATGCAACTAATTACAAAAACGCTTGATGACAAAAAAGCAGATGATATACGTGTACTATCTGTTAGCGATTTAACTATTTTAGCAGATTATTTCATTATCTGCTCTGCACAGTCAACCACACAGGTTAAAGCATTGGCTGACAATGTCGAAGAAAAAATGGATGAAGCAGGCGAAGCTCTGTTAAAAAAAGAAGGCAAGCAGGGCTTAAACTGGATACTGATGGACTACGGCGATGTAATCTGCCACATATTCTATCAGGAAACACGTGAGTTTTATGCTCTTGAAAAGCTGTGGGCAGATGCCAAAGAAGTAGATATATCAGACTTAATAACAGAAGCATAACATAAATTATATATAAGGAGTTAAATAAATGGATTACAATTTTCAGAAAATAGAAAAAAAATGGCAGGACAAATGGTATTCTGAAGAAACCTTTAAAACAAAAGATGACAAAACTCTGCCTAAGTTTTATGCTTTGGTCGAGTTCCCCTATCCGTCAGCTCACGGATTGCACGTTGGCCACCCCCGAAGCTATACGGCTCTTGATATTTTAGCACGCAAGCGTCGTTTAGAGGGCTATAATGTGCTCTATCCTATCGGATGGGACGCTTTTGGTCTGCCGACAGAAAACTTTGCAATTAAAAACAAAATTCATCCTAAAATAGTTACCGCAGACAATGTTGCAAACTTTAAACGTCAGCTTCAGAGCATCGGTTTTTCGTTTGACTGGTCACGCGAGATTAACACAACCGATGAAAACTACTATAAATGGACACAGTGGATATTCTTACAGCTCTTTAAAAAAGGTCTGGCATATAAGCAGGAAATGCCGATCAACTGGTGTACCTCCTGTAAGGTAGGTCTTGCAAACGAAGAGGTTGTAAACGGTGTTTGCGAACGTTGCGGAAGCGAGGTTGTACAGCGCAACAAAAGCCAATGGATGCTTAAAATTACTGAATATGCACAGCGTTTAATTGATGACTTAGATGACCTTGACTACATAGAAAAGGTTAAAATTCAGCAAAAGAACTGGATCGGTCGTTCAGAGGGTGCAGAGGTTGACTTTAAAATTGCAGGCACAGATGATGCAATCACAGTTTACACCACCCGTCCTGATACATTGTTCGGTGCAACTTATATGGTTTTAAGCCCCGAGCATCCGTTTGTTGAAAAATATAAGGATAAAATTAAAAACTACGATGAAGCGGCAGAATATCGCGCTCAGGCTGCACGTAAATCAGAGTTTGAACGTACAGAAATGGCAAAGGATAAAACAGGTGTTATGCTTGACGGACTTTGCGCTGTAAATCCTGTAAACGGCAAAGAAATTCCTATCTGGCTCTCTGACTATGTATTGATGAGCTACGGAACAGGTGCAATTATGGCTGTTCCTGCACACGATGACCGCGACTGGGAATTTGCTAAAAAGTTTAATATGCCTATTATCGAGGTTGTTGCAGGCGGCGAAAACGTTCAGGAAGCTGCATTTACCGATACCGCAACAGGAAAAATGGTTAACTCAGGCTTCTTAGACGGATTAGAGGTTAAAGATGCAATTTCTGCAATGATTGAGTATCTTGAAAAGAATAAAATAGGAACTAAAAAGGTTAACTACAAGCTTCGTGACTGGGTATTCTCACGTCAGCGTTACTGGGGCGAGCCTATTCCGCTCGTATGGTGCGACCATTGCGGATGGGTACCTGTTGACGAAAAAGATTTACCGCTCACTCTGCCCGAAACAGATAACTTTGAACCCGGCGAAAACGGCGAATCTCCGCTTGCTAAGATGACAGACTGGGTTAACACCACCTGTCCTAAATGCGGTGCTGCTGCTAAACGCGAAACCGATACAATGCCACAATGGGCAGGCTCTTCGTGGTACTATTTAAGATATATCGACCCGAATAATGACGATGCAATCGCATCTGAAGAAAATATAAACTACTGGATGCCGGTTGACTGGTACAACGGCGGTATGGAGCACACTACACTCCACCTTCTCTACTCACGTTTCTGGCACAAGGTATTATACGATATTGGCGTTGTTAATACTCCCGAACCGTACACAAGACGTACATCTCACGGTATGATTTTAGGTGAGAACAACGAAAAAATGTCTAAATCACGCGGAAACGTTGTAAACCCTGATGATATGGTTGAAACCTTTGGCGCCGATACATTCCGTACCTACGAGATGTTTATAGGTGCATTTGACCAGTCTACCCCCTGGTCAATTAACGGTGTTCGCGGCTGCTACCGCTTTATCGAACGTGTATGGAATATGCAGGAAATGCTGACCGATGAAGAGGGTTATTCAAAGGATTTTGAAAGCCTTATGCACAAAACCATTAAAAAGGTTACAGAAGATATTGAACGTATGAAGTTTAATACCGCAATCGCAGCTTTAATGGCTTTGACAAACGATTTCTATAAAAAAGGCTCTATTACAAGAGGCGAGCTGCGCACATTCTTAATTCTTCTTAACCCGACCGCTCCACATATGACAGAAGAAATGTGGGAAACAGCAGGCTTTGGCGGATGCCTTAACGAAACCGAATGGCCTAAATATGACGAGGCAAAAACAATCGACGACGAGGTTGAAATTGTTGTTCAGGTTAACGGAAAAGTTAAAGACCGCATAACAGTTGCCGCAAGCCTTTCTAAAGACGAAATGGAAAAAGCAGTTTTAGAAAACGATAAAATTAAGGCTTTAATCGACGGCAAAGCAGTTGTTAAGGTTATTTGTGTACCGGGCAAGCTGGTAAACATTGTTGTAAAATAAAAAAAATTAAACCAAAAACGGAACGGCATTCGCCGTTCCGTTTTAATATCTATCCGTATAGAATTTATACAAATCGCGACAATTTATTGTTCTGAACTTTTCAAACAATTTTTGCAAAACCATATGATAATGGCAACCTTTTAACAGAAGTTCATATTCATTGTCATCATATGTATAAATAAAAATAGCATTGCTTTTCTCTTTGCAATGCATTTCCTCCATTGCAAAAAAGCGAATATAAAGATATGTTGTTCTACCTTTTAATCTGCCTATCCCTTCTATATGGTCATCATAAATATCAATATAATATTTGTTTTTAGAATAAGTAAAATATATCAAAAAATAACTAATCCATTTTAAAAATACCATAGGAATACACATAACAGTAAGAGCAAATAAGTCTAAATAATAATAGTTGCCTTTGTTAACGAAAAAAATTAAAATTTCTGCTACTATGTAAAGCAATGCAGCTAAAGAGTAACCAATTATTCTGTTTCTTGTTACTATCCTTTTCATATCGTATTCTTTTGTCTTTTTTTCTTCATAACACATAATAATACCCCCTTAAATAAAAAAATGCGCCGGCAAGAGCCAACGCACTAAAAATACATAGCTCTAATGAGCAAACAATCTGAATAATTAGCTACAGCAAGTATCAGAAAGAGAGCATGTATTTTTACCGATAGTAAAAGAATACATACTTACTGTAGCTTTAATCTAAAAAAATATTCAATTGTTTGCTCGTTTGTTATTATATCACAAAATATTAATATATACAACATTTTTTTAAAAAAGAGACTGCGGCAAAATAAAATTTATTTTGCCGCAGTCTCTTACTATTTATTCTTTTCCAAAAACTCTTTAATTTTTTCAAAGCTCTCGTTACTTATATCGTGTTCAATTTTACAGCTGTCGCTTTCTGCTGTTTCTTCGCTAACGCCTAATGCTATTAAAAATTTAGTAATTACCTTGTGCCTTTCATACATTTTTTCGGCAATGTTAAGGCCCTTTTCGGTAAGCGAAATACTGCCTGCCTCATCGACAGTAACATAACCCTCTTCCCGAAAGGATTTCATCGCAACAGAAACACTTGCCTTTGTAAAGCCAAGCTCGTTTGCAACGTCAATGCTTCTGACAGAACCGTTTTTGGTTTTAAGCATTAATACTGTTTCTAAATAATTTTCTGCGGATTCTTTTATTCTCATTTACAGAATCATTCCTTTCTTGCGATAACCTTATTATACAATCAATTGACCCCTTTGTCAAATCGTAAGTTTTTACAAGTATTTTTTAGAAAAAACTGTAAATATTATATTGACAAAACAAGTTAGTTATGCTAAACTAACTATACAATGAGGATATTATGGAGTATGATGTAATATGAATTTGACAGATGCAATAGTTGAAAAAGAATACATAATAAAAAAAATTGACACCGATGACGAAGAATTAAATGCTTTTTTATTCTCTCTCGGATGCTACAGCGGCGAGGCTATAACCGTTATATCGCACTTAAAAAGCAGCTGTACTGTTTCGATTAAAGACAGCCGATATAACATTGACAAGCATCTTGCCGAAGCTATTATTATCGCATAAAATTACACGGCCGCTCTTTCGGTCGTATATATTTTGATTTGCGGTTAGTCATTACTAACCGCAAAGCTTGCATATAATATAAGACAAGCTTTTTATATTAAGGAGGATAAAATATGAGAATTGCTTTAGCCGGCAATCCGAACAGCGGTAAAACATCTATGTACAATGCTCTTACCGGTAAAAACGAAAGAGTCGGTAACTGGGCAGGTGTTACCGTAGATAAACTCGAGAGTGCCGTAAAAAAAAGCATAAGCGGATTAAACAAAGAGCTTATTGCCGTTGACCTTCCGGGTGCATATTCTATGTCGCCCTTCACTTCTGAAGAAAGCATTACAAGCAGCTATGTTAAAAACGAAAATCCTGATGTTATTATAAATATAGTTGACGCAACAAACTTAAGCCGCAGCTTGTTTTTTACAACTCAGCTTTTAGAGCTTGGCATTCCTTTAGTAATTGCTCTTAACAAAAGTGATTTAAACGAAAAAAAGAAAAATAAAATTAATACATTGGCTTTATCTGAAAAGCTTGGCTGCCCTGTTATCGAAACAGTTTCTGCATCCTTAGCCGAAAAAGGATTAAAAGAAGTTATACTGGCAGCTGTAAGCTTAAAGGGCAAGCCTCAGACTGCGCCATATGTTCAGGAAAATATAGACTTAACAGATAAAATTGCTGTCGAAAATGCCGACAGAAAACGTTTTGCGTTTGTAAATCAGCTGGTAGGTCAGGTAGAAACAAGAAAAACCGTAACAAACAGAAGAAATTCACAGGATAAAATCGATGCGGTTATTACTAACAAATGGGTTGGTATTCCTATTTTTGCAGTTGTTATGTATCTCGTTTTCCAGATTTCGCAGGTCTGGATAGGCACTCCTGTTGCCGACATCCTTGTTGGATTGCTCGAAACCTTTCAGGGCTTTATAAGCGGACTTTTAGAAAACGCAAATCCGCTTTTAAAAGCACTTTTAATTGACGGTGTTATAGGCGGCATTATTGCCGTTGTAGGCTTTTTACCACTTGTAATGGTAATGTACTTTTTAATCGCACTTTTAGAGGATTGCGGCTATATGGCGCGAGTTGCCGTTGTTTTAGACCCGATATTTAAAAAAGTAGGTCTTTCGGGCAGGTCGGTTATTCCGTTTGTTATCACAATCGGCTGTGCCGTTCCTGGAATTATGGCAAGCAGAACCATTAAAAACGAACGCGAACGCAGAGCAACCGCTATGCTTGCACCCTTTATGCCCTGCGGAGCTAAAATCCCCGTAATTGCTCTTTTTGCAGGTGCGTTTTTCGGCGGTGCCGGATGGGTAAGTACGGTTATGTACCTTACGGGTATATTCTTAATATTTGTTGTCGCCCTGCTTATAAACAAAATTACAGGATACAACGCAAAAAAATCATACTTTATTATTGAACTTCCGGAATACAGAATACCGAGCTTTTCGGGCGCTGCAAAATCTATGTGCGCTCGCGGATGGTCATACATTGTAAAAGCAGGAACAGTTATTCTGCTTTGTAACACAGCAGTACATATTATGCAGACATTCGACTGGCATTTTGCAGTTGCCGCCTCTTCCGACAGTTCGATTTTGGCATCCATCGCCGACCTGTTTGCTTATCTGCTTATTCCGGTTATAGGCTATCACGCATGGCAGTTTGCCGCAGCATCTATTACCGGATTTATCGCAAAAGAAAATGTAGTTGCAACAATTGCTGTATGCTATGCTCTTTCTGACATTACCGCAGAACTGCCGGCTGCCGCCCCCGAACTCAGCGCATTTGCAGCACTCGGCTATCTTATGTTTAACCTTTATTCACCTCCCTGCTTTGCGGCAATAAGTGCTATGAATGCCGAAATGAAAAGCACAAAATGGCTGTGGGGCGGAATCGGTCTTCAGTTGGGTGTGGGATTTACTATCGGCTTTTTGGTATACCAGATTGGTACACTTATATCCACAGGCTCAGCAGGTACAGGCTTTATTCCCGGTTTGATTGCAATCGCCTTAATGATTATAATCATATGTATTCTTATCAGCAAGGCAGGCAAAGATGTAAAAACTGAATATACATTGGATTCTAAAAAAGCATCAATCTGATTTTCAGGAGTGATATTATGGAAAATATAATCATTATAGCTGTTTTGGTTATAATTCTAGGTTTTGCCGCAGGATATGTTATTAAATCCAAGAAAATGGGCAAAAAGTGCATAGGTTGTCCGGCAAGCAAAACCTGCAGTAAAAACTGTTGTTTTTGCAGCGAAGATAATGAAAATGAATAGAAAGAGGCTGTTTAAAAAGCTGTTGACTTTTTAAACAGCCTTTAATTAATTTAATATTGTGCAAAAAAGACTAAATATTATGTAAATACAAAACGATTTACGAAAGGTATAATATAAGTATGAAACATTAGGCGAAGCATCGCCGCAAAATACATATTAAAATGAGGAGGAAAATAACATGAGTAGAATTTGTATTCCTGATCATGAATACAAAGAAAGAATCGCAAGAGCTGCAAAAATGGTTGCAGACAAAGGTTTAGACGTTATGGTAGTTTGCTCAACCGAGTCAGACTATGCAAACGCAAGATATTTTTCAGGCTTCTGGCCGCTGTTTGAGCGTGCAGGTGTAGCTATCGCAGCTAACGGTGACGCAGCATTGATGGTTGGTCCTGAATGTATCATCTTTGCTAAAGATGTTGGTAAGATTGACAAGGTATTCTGCTTAAGAGAATTCAGAGAATCAGCTGACCCGTCTTATCCTGAGCTTCAGGCTAATACATTTAACGATGTATTTAAAGCTATTGGTGTTACAGGCAACAAAATTAAAATCGGTCTCGGAAGCTATGTAGAATGCACACTTCCTATCTATGAAGGCCTTAAAAACAGCTATCCTGAAGCTGAAATCGTTAAATGTAACGACATTATGGTTAACTTAAGAAAGATTAAATCAGCAAACGAGCTTGCTTGTATTCAGGAAGGCTTCAGAATTGTTGACATCGCAACAGACGAAGTTATCCGCAACTTAAAACCGGGCGTTACCGAGCTTCAGATGGTTGGTATCGCACAGAAAGTTATCTACGAAGAGGGCGCAGAATACGAAGGTCTTCCGATGTATGTATTCAGCGAAAAATCAACAAGCCACGCTATCAGCCGTTCAGGTTACAGAACAATCGGCAAAGACGATATCGTTCAGCTTAACCTTTCTGCTAAAATCGACGGTTATTCACCGGCTATCGGTCTTCCGATTGCTATGGGTAA
>JAFYXI010000067.1 GCA_017546245.1 Clostridia bacterium
AATAATATAATTGTTAAAGTTAGATTTTTAAGGTAGAAAAATCGAATTTTTTTCGATTTTTCATAAAAACAAAACTTTTCTTGCTATCAACAAACTTCGCCTCTCGACGTACCTGCGTACGTCTTCGGGTAACCCAAAGCTTTTTTCCTATCCCTAAAAAAACAGAAACCATTTAAAAAGTCAACTGAGTTTTTAAATGGTTTCTGTTTTTTAATTGGCGAAATTTATTGTAGCAGCTTCATCTAACGGATATAAATAATCTAAATTTTCCCAGACAAATATTTTTGCACTATTCCATGTATCATTAGAAACATAAAAAGATGCAGTTTTAGTATTGCTTTCAACGTTTAAAAATTTAACGCCTGAAAGCTTTGAATTTTCAGAATAAAGAGCACAGACTAAAAGCGTATTTTCTAAAGATACATCTGAATTTACATTTAAAGCACCGTCGCCTTTTGTGGCTTTAATGTTATATTCGTTTGCTTTAAGCTCGCGGTCTACCAACATCTGAATACCTTTCATATCACTTGGCGATGCAAAAATTTTATCAAAGTTAGTGTCTTTGTAGCCGTTTGTATATCTGTTTGCAACGTAATTATCCATATTAAAGTTTGAGTTAAGTGATGTATTGTTATAAAAACTATACGGCTGAGCTAATGCAGATTCGCCTGTAATTGCACAGTAGGTAATTAAAGTTGTAATATATCCTGAAAGTACGTTGGGATGATAATTATCCTTTACAACAAAAGAGCTTCTTAAATATGATTGCGTTGCACCGGGAATGGTGCAGTTGCCTTTTAATATATCCTTTACAATTTTGCCCCAGTCAGCTATAATAACACCTTTTTCTTTTAATGTGGGATAATAGCCTGTTATACCGGGATAAAATGTGTCGTTAGAGTTTATTCCGTGTGCTGCAAGAGGTCCCATACAAACAAACTTGACATTGGGGTTAGCCTTGCGGAAAAATTCCATTATGTATTCAAAATCAGATGCAATGTTCTTTTCTACCAAAGAGCCGTTACCGGGAGATATAATAACGTAATCAAAATAGCGGTCGGTAAGATAATCCTCGTGCTTTACCTTGTTGCAAGCCGACACATTACACTCGCCGCCGAAAAGACTGGTAAGGCTGTGGCTTGCAAAGCACCAGTTGGTAACCGATACATTAATTCCGTTGGCTTTACAAAGCTGATAAAAATATCCTTTGTCGTTCGACCTTTGGCTTTGGGTAAGCACTGTGTTCTTTTTGTTTATAACCGTCAGACCGTAATATACAAAAGAGTTACCGATAATCAGAACCTTTTTTTCGTCTAACAGTTTTTGTGCCTCGGTTTGTTCTGTTGTTGCCGAAGCAAAACTAAATGTCATACATGAAAGAACTATTAAAAAGCTTAAAGCAAGTGATAAAATTTTTTTCATGGTTTTATCCTTTCTTATGTTTATTTATGTTGATTATATTATATATTTATGATATAATCAAATACAAATAAGTTCACAAAAGATATAACTTTTATTTATAGGTGATGCTATGCTTGATAATCTGTCAAAATATATATACGAAATATATCGCAGCAAAAGTGTATCTGCCGCTGCGCAAAAGCTTTACATATCTCAACCGGCACTGAGTGCAGCTGTAAAAAAGGCAGAGCAGGAGCTGGGGGCGGCAATATTTAACCGAAAAACGATACCCTTTACTTTAACTGCCGAGGGAAAGCTTTATATAGAATCTATCGAAAAAATGATGCAGTTAGAGCAAAGAATGAAAGAACAAATTCAAAATATATCTGATATTAACGGCGGAACGATAAATATTGCAACGTATACAAATTTTTCAATATTTGTGCTGCCTAAAATATGTGCCAAATTTCACGAAAAATATCCTGATGTAGATATAAATCTGTCAATCACAACTGAAGATTTGCCTGAAATGCTGACTAAAAATACGGCAGATATAATTTTCATTTTTAACGAAGAATGCGCTCCCGGGTTTAAAATTGTACCGCTTTTAGAAGAAAATCTGATTGTTATGGCACGTCGTGATACAAAAGGAATAGAGCATATTTTAGACTATGCGCTGACACACGAACAGATAGTAAACCGCAGTTATTCAGACGATGACAGAATAGGTGATGTATCTGAATTTAAAGATGTTGAATTTATATATTATCCGCCTAATTGCACAGCATTCAGAAAAAGAAAACTGATTTTCGGAGACGTAAATTTAAGTGGGCATATATATCCTAAAAATTACAGTCACAGACTTAACTACAATCTTATGAAAGAAGGCTTTGGTGCAATTTTAACTACTGATGCCGACATTGCAACAATGTTTCCGGGTGATGATTGTATATATTTTGCGCTGAAAAATCCTGACTCTAAGCAAAGCTTTTCGCTTGCTTATGATGCGACAGAGGATTCGCCGGCATATAAACTGATATATGAATTTATAAAAGCATCAAAAGAATTTTTTGAATGCGAAAATCCGCTTAAAAAGGTAATTTAAATACGAGGTGAGATAAAAATGAAATTTGTTTTACAAAGAGTTTTAGAAGCAAAGGTAGATGTAGACGGAAAAACGGTAGGCGAAATAGGAAAGGGCTATCTTTTGCTTGTTGGCGTGTCAAACGATGATACAAAAGAAATAGCAGACCAGATGATTGAAAAGGTATCAAGACTGAGAATTTTTGAAGATGAAAACGGAAAAATCAATTTAAGTATAGACCAAATAGAAGGTGAAATTTTGGTTGTTTCGCAGTTTACGCTTTATGCTGATTGCAGAAAGGGTAACAGACCAAGCTTTACAGATGCCGGCAGTCCTGCTTTGGCTGAAGAGCTTTACGAGCATATATTAACAAGATGCCGGGAACTTTTTAAGAACACCCAAAAAGGAGTTTTTGGAGCAGAAATGAAGGTGTCTTTAGTTAATGACGGACCTTTTACATTAGTGCTTGACAGTAAAGAAATTTTAAAATAAAAGAGGGGATACATATGACTAAAAAAGAAGAGTTTATAAAAATATATACAGAAAAAATAACCCGTGACGGAGCAGACAAGCTGTTAGAATATCTGTTGTCCTCTGCCAGCGATTTCTTTACAGCGCCTGCAAGCACCCGTTTTCACGGCTCATATGAGGGCGGACTTTTAGAACACAGTTTAAATGTGTATTATTGCTTAGAGGACTATTTATCACGACCGAGAGTGCGTGAAACCTATGGTTTTAACTGTTCGGAAGAAAGCTGTGCAATTGTATCGCTTCTGCACGATTTGTGCAAGGTTAACTGCTATAAAAAAGGAACGAGGAATGTTAAAGATAAAAACGGAGTCTGGCAGACAGTTCCTACCTATGAATTTAACGACGAAATGCCTTACGGTCACGGAGAAAAATCGGTTTACATCATAAACGGATTCATGCGTCTTTCACGCGAAGAAGCCTTTGCAATACGTTATCATATGGGATTTGCCGGGGGAGAGGATGAACGAAACGTAGGCTCGGCATTTGCAATGTATCCGCTTGCATTTGCGTTATCTACCGCCGACATGGAAGCAACATACTTTTTAGAATAAAAAATAAGTGGCAAATTTGCCACTTATTTTTTATTCTAATTCTGATTGTTATTTTGTGCCGAATATTCTGTCGCCTGCATCGCCAAGGCCGGGAACAATATAGCAATTCTCATTAAGACCTTCATCGACATTTGCGCAATAAATTTCAATGTCAGGATGAGCCTTGGATAATGCTTTAATTCCTTCCGGAGCAGCAATTAAGCATAAAAACTTAATGTTCGAGCCACCGTAAGATTTAATCTGCCCGATTGCGTCGATTGCTGAGCCGCCGGTTGCAAGCATCGGGTCTACAACAACTACTAATCTTTTATCAATATCGGGCGGAAGCTTGCAGTAGTATTCGTGCGGCATCATGGTTTCTTCGCCGCGGTACATACCGATATGACCTACTTTAGCAGTAGGAACAAGCTCGAGCATACCGTTAACCATTCCTAAACCGGCACGAAGAATCGGAACTACGGCGATATCTTTACCCTTAATCATTTTTTGAGTTGTCTTTTTAATCGGAGTTTCAATTTCAACATCCTCTAAGGGCAGGTCTCTTAATGCTTCAAAGCACATAAGCATTGTAATTTCTTCAACCAGTTCGCGAAATTCTTTGTTAGATGTGCCGATCTGACGCAAAATAGTTGTTTTGTGTTGGATTAAAGGATGATCAAAAATTTTAACGTTATCCATAATTTTCTCCTTTATTCTTCGTCTTTAGCTTTTGAAAGAATGATGTTTGTAATAATTCCGAGAATTAAAGCACATGCAATTGATGTGATTGTAATCTGACCGAAGGTTAAGGTTAATCCGCCAATACCTGCAATTAAAATTACAGAAACAACAAACAGATTCTTGTTATGATTTAAGTTAACCTGCTGTACCATTTTTAAACCTGAAACTGCGATGAATCCGTATAATGCCATACATACACCGCCCATTACACAAGACGGAATTGAGTTAACAAAAGCAATAAACGGAGAAATGAATGCAATTAAAATAGCTGAAACTGCAGCGGCTATAATGGTTGCAACAGATGCGTTTCTTGTAATAGCCACACAACCAACAGATTCACCGTATGTTGTGTTCGGGCAACCGCCAAAGAAAGCACCAACCATAGAACCGATACCATCACCTAAAAGAGTTCTGTGCAGACCGGGATTTTCTAAAAGGTCAGTTTCGATAATTGAAGAAATGTTTTTATGGTCTGCAATGTGCTCGGCAAATACAACAAATGCAACAGGAATGTATGCAACTGCTATTGTGCTTATATATGCACCGTTTAATTCGCCGATACCTTTAAAAGCAGTCATAAATGTAAAGTCAGGAACAGATAAAAATGTGTTTAATGTAACGCCGTTTTCAACAAGAGCTAAAAATGGTGCAACATTTAAAACCTTTAAAGCATCAACGTCTGCTGCAAAACCGATGATTGTAAATATTGCAGCTGCAGCATATCCGCCGAGGATGCCTATAATAAACGGAATAAGCTTTAATGTCTTTTTACCGTAGGTTGAGCAGATGATTGTTATTAATAAAGTAATAATACCGCAAAGAATAGTAATTAACGGTGAAGTTGCAACATCGGGAATGCTGCCCTTTGACATATCGCTGATAGCATTTGCGGCAAGACTTAAACCTATGATTGCAACAGTAGGTCCGATTACAACAGCAGGCATAAGCTTGTTAATCCAGTTAACGCCTGCAAACTTAACAATAATTGCAATAATTACATAAACAAGACCTGCAAAAATTGCACCGATAATTAATCCTAAAAAGCCGAGTGACATTGATACACCGCCGGCAAAGGCAGCCATCATTGAGCCGATAAAAGCGAAAGAAGAGCCTAAAAATACCGGTGATTTTTTCTGTGTGAACGCTACATAAACAAGTGTTCCTACGCCTGCGCCCAAAAGTGCGGCAGCAGAACTCATAGCAGTTCCGCAAGCTCCGTTAATAATAACAGGAACTACCAAGGTTGCAGTCATAATAGCCAATAACTGCTGAAGTGCATAAACGATGAGTTGTGCGAATTTTGGTTTGTCATTTACCCCGTAAACTAGTTTCATTTTCATACCCTCCAAATTAATTTTTGTATCATATCATCTCGACAAAGTTTGACAATACGTACTATATTAAAATATACAATATTTTGTTTGTTTTGTCAATTAATTTAATATATTTTGTAAATTTGATTGTAATTTGTCATAAAATATGGTATACTTTATAAGTATAGTTTTTTTATATAAATAATCAGGGGGATGAAATGAAAAAAAGAATTTTAAGTTTAATTATGGCGCTTTGCCTTATAGCTTTATCATGTGCTGTATGTACAATCACAGCAAGTGCTGCCGAAAACGGAACGTGCGGAAATAGTTTAAACTGGGTTTTAGATGAAGAGGGCACGCTCACTATAAGCGGCGAGGGTGATATGGATGACTGGAAAAGTCATTTATATGTTCCGTGGACTTATTTAGATGTTAAAAATATAGTTGTTAATGAAGGGGTAACATCAATCGGTAATTATGCATTCAGCTATTGCATAAATGCTCAAAGCGTGACGATTTCAGGAACAGTAACCTCGATAGGAACGCTTTCGTTTAACAAATGTTCTGGTCTGTCAGAAATTGTAATACCCGACAGCGTGCGTTCAATTTCTTCCGATACCTTTGACGGCTGCACGGGTCTTACAAAAATAACCGTTGGTGTTGGTAATGAACGCTATATGACGGATGAATACGGTATATTATATAATAAAGAAAAAACCAGTTTATATAAATATCCGTCAGCCAGCGCAAACAAAGAATGCATCCTTCCTTCAAGCTTAGATAATATACATAAAAATGCATTTGAGCTTTGCAAAAATCTAGAGTCCGTAAAAGTTGAAGAGGGTGGCTGGTACTATTCTTCTGATACTGACGGAATAGTGTATAATAAAAACAAAGATACTCTTATTATGTACCCTATGGGCAAAAAAACAGAAGAATATACTGTATCAGACAGTGTTAAAACTATTGCAGCCAATGCCTTTGCTAACGGCGAAAATTTAAAAAGACTTGTAATACCCGAGGGTATAACAACCATTAAAGAAAGAGCGTTTGAAAACAATACCGGATTAGAAAGCGTTAAATTTCCGCAGAGTCTTACAACTATAGAAAATGTTGCATTCGGTAACTGTACTGCTATTAAAGCAATAGAGCTTCCTGATAATTTAACAACTGTCGGTCAGGGCGTGTTCAGCGGTTGCAGCGGTATTAAATCAGCTACACTTCCTAAAAATATGACAAGTGTGAACGCTACAATGTTTAAAGAATGTACATCTTTAGAAAGTATTGTAATTCCCGACGGGGTAACAAGTATAGGTGTAAATGCGTTTTACAATTGCAAAAAATTAAAAAGCATAACACTTCCTAACAGCTTAAAAGAAATTTCGCAGTTCTGTTTTCAGTACTGTAACTCTCTGACAAAGGTTAAATATTACGGAACGTCGCAAGAATGGCAGAACTCTTTATATATTGATCAGGGCAATAATCCTTTAAAAAATGCATCAAGAGAATATGCTAAGTTTACAAAAACAACTCTTGGATCTGACGGAAAAACCTATATAGTTGTTACTGTGAATGTTCCGAGAGAAAAAATGGTTATAATGGCATTTTATAAAGACGGCAAGCTTGTTGACTACGATTGTGATTACGATGCTTACTCAGATTATAAGGTTTATCTTAAAACCAATAAAGAGTTTGACACCGCGAAAGTCTTTGTGTGGGATGAATTAGAAAATCTTACAAGCTTATCAGAAACTGAATATGTTTATAAATAAAAATTACATTTACGGAGGTATATAAAATGAGTACACCAAAAGTTGCAGTTATAATGGGAAGCGATTCGGATTTTCCGGTCGTTAAAAAATGTCTTGTAATGCTTAAAAAATTTGGAATAAAGGCAGAGGTTTCGGTAATTTCTGCTCACAGAACACCCGAAATGGCAGCCGAATATGCAAAAAATGCTGAGAAAAACGGTATTGAAGTGATTATCGCAGCTGCAGGAAAAGCCGCTCACTTAGGCGGAGTTTTAGCCGCTTTTACAACTCTTCCGGTTATCGGTATTCCGATTAAGTCTTCTACTATGGACGGCTTAGATTCACTTCTTTCTATGGTTCAGATGCCAAAAGGTATTCCTGTTGCAACCGTTGCAATTGACGGAGCAGATAATGCAGGTATTTTAGCGGCTCAGATTTTATCTTTGGCACACGAAGAAATTAAACCGCTTTTAGCTGCTTATAAAGCAGAGATGGAAGATGAAGTTAAAAAGAAAAACGATGCTATAAAAGAAGAAGCAAAAAACATATAAAAAGCATAGTTTTAGGAGAATAACCGTGATTAAACAGAAAAAATGTATACAGTCAATTCTGCCTTATCCGGCAGGAAAGCCGATTGATGAGGTTAAACGTGAACTGGGTCTTGAAAAAGTGATAAAGCTTGCATCAAACGAAAATCCGTTCGGATGCTCTGAAAAGGCTAAAAAAGTGATGCTTGATGCTGTCTTAGAGTCAAGCCTTTATCCTGATGGGTATTCATATGAACTGCGTATGGCACTTGCCGAGCATCACAAACTGTCACCCGAGCAGTTTGCATTCGGAACAGGCAGCGACGGATTAATCGAATTAATTTGCAAGGCATTTTTAGAAGAGGGTGACGAATGCGTAATTCCATCGCCATCGTTTTCTTTGTACGAGTCTAACGTAAGAGCATCGGGTGCTGAACCTGTTATGGTTAAGTGCGGCAGCGATTACAAAATGAATCTTTCGGCTATGGCAGACAGTGTAACCGAAAAAACAAAGGTTGTTTTTCTTTGCAATCCTAACAATCCTACCGGACTTATGTATACAGCAAGCGAGCAAAAAGAGCTTTTAGATAAAGTTCCTGAAGATGTTTTGGTTGTGCTTGACGAGGCATATTTTGAATTTGCACGTGATTTAAATGATTATCCAGACAGCGAAGCACAGCTGGCTGAAAAAAGTAATATCATTATTTTGCGTACTTTTTCAAAGGTACACGGCTTAGCCGGTCTTCGTGTAGGATATGCAATGGCTGATAAACAAATCATATGCGAGCTTGAGCGCGTAAGAGCGCCGTTTAATGTTAATTTGGTGGCGCAAAAAGGTGCGGTGGCTGCACTTTGTGATACTGATTTTGTAAATAATACAGTAAGACTAAATAACGAAAACCGCAAAATTCTGTGCGACGGATTTAAAAAAATGGACCTTTCATACTTAGAAAGTGCTACAAATTTTGTGGCGGTTAATATAGAAAAAGACAGTAAAAGTGCGTTTGAAGCACTTCTTAGAAAAGGATATATAGTAAAAGGCGGACACGCATTATCAATGCCCGGTTATCTTCGGGTTTCGGTAGGAACGCGAGAGGAATGCGAAGGCTTTTTAATTGCTCTTGGGGAGGTTTTAAAAGAAATATGAATAAAAGCAGAATAATTCCTCCTGAGGAACTAAAAAAGCAAAAAGAAATAGCCGACGAGGTATTAAGCTATTGGAAACAAAAGGGCAAAAAGCCTTTAGCGCATATTATAACCTATGGTTGTCAGCAAAACGAAAATGACTCAGAGCGCATAAAAGGAATGCTCGACAAAATGGGATACGGCTTTACAGAAGAGAATGAAGAAGCAGACCTTATTTTGTTCAATACCTGTGCTGTGCGCGAGGGTGCAGAAATGCGGGTGCTCGGAAACGTAGGTGCACTAAAGCATTTAAAGGCTAAAAAGCCCGATTTATTAATAGGCATTTGCGGATGTATGATGCAGCAGGAGCATATGTCAAAACAGGTTAAATCTAAATACAAGCATGTTTCGATTGTATTCGGAACGCACGCGCTATATCGCTTACCCGAGATAATGCTCGAAGCTCTTTCAGATAACAAACGTGTGTTCAGCACAGAAAACAGCATCGGTGCGATTGCAGAGGATATTCCCGTATACCGCGAGGGTGATATAAAAGCCTGGGTGTCGGTTATGTACGGCTGTAATAATTTCTGCACATATTGCATAGTGCCGTATGTGCGTGGCAGAGAAAGAAGCAGAAGACCTGAAAAAATAATTGAAGAAATAAAAGAGCTTGCTCAAAAAGGCGTTAAAGAAATTTCTCTTTTAGGGCAGAATGTTAATTCATACGGCAACGATGCCGATTTTAATATGGATTTTGCAGATTTGCTGCGCGAAGTAAACAAGATTGACGGCATAAGAAGAATCCGCTTTATGACGTCACATCCTAAAGATATGACAGACAGACTTATTGATGCAATGGCAGAGTGCGACAAGGTAATGCCGCAGCTTCACTTGCCGTTTCAGGCAGGCAGCAGCAGAGTGCTTGAAAAAATGAACAGAAGATATACAAAAGAGCAGTATTTAAGTCTGGTTGATAAGGTCAGAGCAAAGCTTGGCAATATATCAATGACGAGCGATATTATTGTTGGTTTTCCGGGTGAAACAGAAGAAGACTTTAAAGAAACCCTAGATGTTTTAGAGAAAGTACGTTTTGACAGCGTATATTCATTTATTTATTCAAAGCGTTCAGGCACACCTGCGGCAACTATGCCGGATCAAATTCCCGAAGACGTTCAGCACGAGCGTTTTGACAGACTTTTAGAGCTTCAGAACAAAATATCACGCGAAATAAACGAAGATTATTTTGAAAAAACGTATGAGCTTTTGGTTGAAGGGAAAAGTAAAACAGACGAAAATGTAATGACAGGCAGAACGCCGGAAGGAAAAATTGTAAACTTTAACGATGACGGAAAATGCCGTGCCGGTGATTTTGTAAATATTAAAATAACTAAGGTCGGCACATGGTCGCTGACCGGAGAACTTGTTCTGTAAAGGAGATTTAACTATGAGTCAGATTTATGAAAAGGCACGTGAACTTGGTATGATGATTGCCGAGTCCAACGAAATAAAACACTTTAAAGCCTTAGAAACCGTATTTTTAGGCGATGAAGAGGCACAAAAGGTATTAAACGATTATCAGATGCGCAGAGAAGAAATAACCAAAGAAATGCGCGAAACAGATATGACTCCCGAGACTTTAAAAGGCTATCAGGAGGAACTGCAGGCTTGTATGGCAAAGCTTGTAGAAAATAAAGTGGTAAACGATTATTTAGAAGCAAAATCGGCATTTAATAATCTTATTACGCAGGTTAATACAATTATATCCTTTTGTGTAGAGGGTGAACAAGAAGAGTGCGGCGGTAATTGTGCCGGATGCTCGGGCTGTCACTAAAAATGGTTTATTAAAGTATAAGGAGTGAAAAGGTTTGACCCCAATGATGCAGCAGTATCTGGAAGTGAAAAAAAACTATCCCGATACCATACTTTTCTTTCGAATGGGCGATTTTTACGAAATGTTTTTAGATGATGCTATAACTGCATCAAGGGAGCTTGGCTTAACTCTTACAAGTCGTGACCGTTCAGAAAAAGGTGAAAAAACACCGATGTGCGGAGTTCCGCATCATTCGGCAGATTCATATATTGCAAAGCTGGTTTCAAAAGGCTATAAGGTGGCTATTTGTGAACAGTTAGAAGACCCGGCGCAAGCTAAGGGTATAGTTAAGCGAGACGTTATTAAAATTGTAACTCCCGGAACAGTTACAGATGATAAGCTTTTAGATGACAAAACAAATAACTTCTTAGCAAGTTTAGCATCTGTTGACTCATCCTTCGGAGCAACATTTGTTGATATAACAACGGGCGAATTGTTTGTGACCTCGCTTTCTGATACAAATCAGGTAATTAACGAGCTGGCTCGCTACAGTCCGTCAGAAATTATTGTTTCAGATTCGGTGTTTCAGAATCCTGCGCTTATTGGCGAAATTAAAAACCGCTTTAACTGTCTTGTAGAGCAGGCTAAAGTTGAGCCGGACTTTGACAGCGCGCGTGAAAATGTTCTAATTAAGCTTTCAAAAGAAAGTATGCAGGATAGCGGTCTGCCTGAAGAAGGACATATACTGTTATCGCTCGGCATTTTGCTTGATTATCTTGATGAAACGCAAAAAATGACAATGGGGCATTTAAAGGGCGCAAGCTATTATTGTCCCGGAGATTATATGGATATTGACATATTTACACGCAGAAACCTAGAGCTTACCGAAACAATGCGTGTAAAAACTAAAAAAGGCTCGTTATTGTGGGTGCTTGACAAAACCGAAACCTCAATGGGCGGACGCCTTTTGCGCAGTTTTGTTGAAAAGCCGTTAGTTAATTGTGCAATGATTCAAAAAAGATTGTTCAGCGTAGAAGAGCTTGTAAAAAAACAAACAATTCGTGATGATTTAAAAGAGCTTTTAAAAGGTATAAACGATTTAGAACGTCTGATAGGAAGAATAGTATGCAAAAGTGCAAATCCGCGTGATTTAATATCTCTTCGCCAGTCACTTTTGCCGCTTCCTGAGCTTGAAATGAAGCTGTATCAGTTAGAATCACCGCTTTTGGCAGAGCAGTGCAGAAAAATAGATTGTATGGGCGATATCGCAACGCTTTTAGATGAAGCTATATCAGACGATGCACCAATAACCTTAAAAGACGGCGGAATAATTAAAAAAGGCTATGATGAGGCTGTTGACGAATATCGTGATTTGATGCTAAACGGCAAAGGAGCTATTGCTAAAATTGAAGCAGAAGAAAAAGAAAAAACCGGAATAAAGACCTTAAGAATAGGTTATAACCGTGTTTTCGGATATTATATCGAGGTATCAAAATCATATAAAGAACAAGTGCCTGAGAACTATATAAGAAAGCAAACCTTAACAAACGGCGAAAGATACATAACAGAAGAGTTAAAAGAGCTTGAGTCTAAAGTATTAGGAGCGGAGGAACGTGTAAAAGCACGTGAATATGAACTGTTTTGTGCTATTCGTGACAAGGTTGCTGAAAGTGTAGAACGTGTTCAGAAAACTGCATATGTTATTGCAATTACAGACGTTTTATGCTCTTTTGCAGAGGTTGCATCAAAAAGCAATTACTGTATGCCCGAGGTTGACACATCAGATAAAATCGAAATAACTGACGGAAGACATCCGGTTGTAGAAAAAATGTTAAAGGACGAATTATTTGTTCCGAACGACACCAAGCTTAACTGTACAGACGACAGAATGCTTATTATAACCGGTCCTAATATGGCAGGTAAGTCTACGTATATGCGTCAGGTGGCTATCATTACGCTTATGGCGCAGATTGGCAGCTTTGTTCCTGCATCAATGTGTAAAATTGGTGTTTGTGATAAAATATTTACTCGTGTTGGCGCGTCGGATGACTTATCAGCAGGACAGAGTACGTTTATGGTCGAAATGACCGAGGTATCTAATATTTTAAAGAATGGAACATCTAAAAGTCTGCTTATATTAGATGAAATCGGTCGTGGAACAAGCACCTTTGACGGACTTTCGATTGCGTGGGCAGTAACCGAATACGTTGCAGATAAAAAGAAAATGGGTGCACGCACCTTGTTTGCTACGCACTACCACGAAATGACAGAACTTGAGGGTAGTATGGACGGGGTTAAGAATTATAACATCGCCTGTAAAAAACGTGGCGATGACATTACATTCCTTCGCCGTATAGTTCGCGGCGGCGCAGACGAAAGCTATGGTATCGAGGTTGCGGCGCTTGCAGGACTTCCGTCTAACGTTATAAAACGCGCAAAAGAAATCTTGGCATCTATTGATAAAAAAGAAGAAAAGACAAAAACAACATCTGTTGTAAAAGAAATTGCGGCAGATAGCGGTCAGATAGGCTTTGGAGATATGCGTGCCGAAGAAATTAAAGAGCAGATTGAACGTATGGATTTAGCGACATTAACACCTATCGAGGCGCTTAATAAGCTTTATGATTTGCAAAAAATAGCAAAAAGTTAAAATAGTGTTCTAAGTGTGTGTGCAGTTACATAAAATATACCGTAACCATTTACTTGAAGGGAGAAGACGGTATGTTAAACTGCATTGAAGATAACGAGGCTAAAATTATAGGAGTGGTTGACAGTTATCTTACATATAGTCACGAGGTGCACGGCGAGTGCTTTTATCGTTTTGGAATTAAAGCAGAAAGACTTAGCAGCACGGCTGATATAATTATTGTTACGGTATCTGAGCATCTTTTGTCACAGATTCAGATTGAGCCGGGCGATAAAATAGCTGTTTTCGGACAGTTTCGTTCATACAATAACTACACCGAGGGCGGAATAAAACTTATTCTTACACTATTCGCCAAAGAAATAAGAGTGGCAGATGATGAAGAATGCCCTGAAAACGAGGTATATTTAAATGGGTTCGTATGTAAGCCTGTTGTTTATCGTGTAACACCGTTCGGACGTGAAATAGCAGACATTTTGCTTGCTGTAAACCGTGCTTATAATAAGTCTGATTACATTCCGTGCATTGCGTGGGGCAGAAATGCAAGATTTGCTAAAAGCTTTGTTGTAGGGCAAAATGTAAAGCTATGGGGACGAATGCAATCACGCGATTATCAGAAAAAGCTTAGTGAAACAGAAGTAGTTACTAAAACTGCGTATGAAGTATCGGTATGCAAACTGGATATAACAAAATGTGATGAATAAAAGATAAAAGGTTGTAGCTTAGCTACAACCTTTTATCTTTTATAACTTATTTTATTGTTTGATTATCTTTAAGCACAACGTCGTGCGAACCGCCCTCAACAATACTTGTAGATGAAACAAGAGTGATTTTTGCATTCTTCTGAAGGTCAGGAATATTTAACACACCGCAGTTACACATAGTAGAACGAACCTTGTTAAGCGAAAGTGTAACATTGTCTTTTAAGCTGCCTGCATACGCAACGTAAGAGTCAACGCCCTCTTCAAACGAAAGCTTTTTATCTCCGCCCATATCGTATCTCTGCCAGTTACGTGCGCGGTTAGAGCCTTCGCCCCAATATTCTTTCATATAACTGCCGTTTATGTTTACTTTATTTGTCGGGCTTTCGTCAAAACGAGCAAAGTATCTGCCGAGCATTAAGAAGTCTGCGCCCATTGCTAAAGCGAGTGTCATGTGATAGTCGTGAACGATGCCGCCGTCAGAGCAAATAGGAATATAAATTCCTGTTTCTTTATAATAATCATCGCGAGCCTGTGCAACATCAATAAGAGCGGTAGCCTGACCGCGACCGATACCTTTTTGTTCACGGGTGATACAAATTGAACCGCCGCCGATACCAACCTTTACAAAGTCAGCACCTGCTTTTGCAAGGAACATAAAGCCTTCGCGGTCAACAACATTACCTGCACCGACTTTAACCTTATCACCATATTTTTTGCGGATATATTCAATGGTAATTTTCTGCCATTCGGTAAAGCCTTCAGATGAGTCAATACACAAAACATCAGCACCGGCTTCAACCAAAGCAGGAACACGCTGTTCAAAGTCACGTGTGTTAATACCTGCACCAACAACAAAACGTTTGTTAGAATCTAAAAGCTCGTTGGTGTTTTCTTTATGGCTTGCATAGTCTTTTCTGAAAACCATATATCTTAATTTTTGCTGATCATCTATAAGAGGAAGAGCATTTAATTTATTTTCCCAGATAATATCGTTAGCTTCTTTTAAAGTGGTAGAAGCATCTGCGCAAATAAGCTCAGAAAACGGAGTCATAAATTCAGATACCTTAGTATCTAAAGCCATGCGGCTGATTCGGTAGTCACGGCTTGTGACAATACCTAAAAGCTTGCCGTTAGCTGTTCCGTCGTCTGTAACTGCGATAGTAGAGTGACCGGTTTTTTCTTTTAATTTAATAATATCAGAAAGAGTACAATCAGGCTTGATGTTAGAATCACTTACAACAAATCCTGCCTTGTAGTTTTTAACTCGTGCAACCATAGCTGCTTCGTCTTCGACAGACTGTGAACCGTAAATGAATGAAACTCCGCCTTCTTTTGCAAGCGCGACTGCCATTTTGTCGTCAGAAACGGACTGCATAATAGCAGAAACGAGAGGAATATTCATAACAATTTCGGACTCCTCGCCCTTTTTGAATTTAACTAAAGGTGTTTTTAATGTAACGTTAGACGGGACACATTCAGCAGATGAATATCCCGGAACAAGCAAATATTCTCCAAAGGTGCGTGAGGGTTCGTTGAAATAGTATGCCATAATTATACTCCTTTTTAAAAATTATAGTCTTTGCGTTGGTATTTTAATAATAATATCACAATTGTCACGTTATGTCAAGAAATGACAGATAAAAAAAGCCGTATATAACCGCTTTTTTGTAAGAATATGCGGCTTATTTCATGTTGCAAACATATTCCCAGATGTCAGGCTTATATTTTTTAAGATTTACAGGCTTAAATTCTGTGTTGGTAAAGGCTAAAAGAGTTTCGCCGACTGCTAAAAGTGCAGAGTCTGCTTTTCGCACTACATCATAAGAAAAACATATTTTAACGGGCGAAAGCTCTTTTATACTTGTTTTTATGATAACAACATCCTCATATCGTGCAGGGATAATATATCTGCAATGGGTTTCAACCAATGGCAGCATTAAGCCTTGCTTTTCCATCTCGCCATAGCTTAATCCACCGAATGTAAAAAACTCTGTTCTTCCTACCTCGAACCAGGGATAGTAACGGGAGTGATGAACAATTCCCATTTGGTCTGTTTCGCAATATCTTACCGTTAATTCTGTTTCAAATACTTTCATTAAAATTATCCTTTCACTTCACAGTTAATGCTTCCGTCATTTAGCCTTACCGATATTTCGTCACCTTTATTTACCTGTTTTTGAGAGATAAGCAGAGTACCGTCTTTTGTAGTTGCTAAAGAATATCCGCGTGATAATACCTTTAAAGGACTAAGAGCATCCAGCTTTCCTAAAAGCATAGCCATACTGTCTGATTTTTGCTTTAATTTAATTTCGATAGCTTGCTCAAGTGCCTTTTCTGACTGCGCTAAGCGCATATTAAGGTCAGATATAAGTCCGTCAAAGGATGACAGGGCAGGAGAGTGCATCATGCGTTCTAAAAGCCGAGCGTTGCGTTCTAATTTGTGATTCATATGATAAATCAATGCAGTTTTTACAGAACTTATCTTTTCAAAAAGTGAGCTTGCAGAAGGTACTGCAATTTCTGCCGCAGCAGATGGAGTTGGCGCGCGCAGGTCTGCAACAAAGTCGCATATGGTAAAGTCTGTTTCGTGACCAACGGCAGATATTATCGGAATATCAGATGCAAAAACAGCACGCGCAACGATTTCTTCGTTAAAAGACCACAAGTCTTCTATCGAGCCGCCGCCGCGACCGACTATTAAAACATCGGCAAGCTTGTGTTCGTTAAAAAAGCTGATTGCACTTGCAATTTCTTTTGCAGACGTTTCGCCCTGAACGGTAACCGGGCGAAGCTTTATCCCGGCTAAAGGATAGCGCCTTTTTAAAACGTTTATAATATCCCTTACTGCAGCACCTGTAGCGGCGGTAATTACACCAACTGTTTCGGGATATTTAGGTATCGGTTTTTTGAATTTTTCATCAAACAATCCTTCTTCTGACAGCTTGTTTTTTAATTGCTCATACGCAATGTGCAGAGCACCTATTCCGTCGGGCTGCATTTCTTCGATATAAAGCTGATACTGACCGTCGCGCTCGTATACCGAAATACGACCTCTGGCTAAAATTTTCATTCCGTTTTCGGGCAGAAATCTAAGAGAAAGGGCAAAAGAGCGAAACATCACCGCGCGCAAAACAGAGCCTTCGTCTTTTAAGGTCAAATATATGTGACCGCTTGAATGCTGTTTTAAGTTTGATATTTCACCTTTTATCCATATATTTTTTAAATAGGCATTATTTTCAAGCACACGTTTTACGTAGTTATTAAGTTGTGTTACTGTAACGGTTAAAATCTCTTGAGACATTATGAGTTCTCCTTTGCCATTAAAGCGATTCCGACAGCGTTATCGGTAGCATATTTTGCTTCAGAGAAGAAAACAAGATTTTTAAACTCGTTTTCAAGCCGGTCGCGTATAAGCTGATTAGAGGCAACGCCGCCGGCTAAAAGAATAGGACGACTGCCATATTGCGCAAGAACAGATTTAAACGCCTTTGATAAAGTATCGGATATGGCGATAAGAATGCCGCGCGCTAAATCAGAGGGAGGAGTATTGTTATCTGCTGCGCGCATAGCCTGAGCCTCTATACCTGAAAAACTTACAAAACATTCTTTTGTGCTGAGTTTAAACTTTAAATAAGAATCAGACTGTGCAGCAAGCTTTTCAAGCTCTTTGCCGCAGGGAAAAGCCAAGCCGAGCTTTACACCGAGTCTGTCAACCAACTGACCTGCGCTGATGTCCTGCGTTCCGCCGATAATTTCGCTTAAAAAACGAGTGCCGTCTGATTTAACATCTAATATTTCGGTTGTGCCGCCTGATAAATGTACAGCATAAAAACTTTCGGGCAAATCTTGCGCAAGACTTATTTTTCCTGCACGAATATGTCCCTCCTGATGTGAAAACTCTAATAGCTTAGCTTCGTGAGTTTTAGCAATTGCACTTGCACAGGAATATCCGGCTAAAAAGACGGGCATATACGAGCCTTCTGTGCGTCTGGGTGCTGTACTAACACCGACTGCTGATATTTTGCCAAGATTACCTATTTTATCAAAAAGAACTGGCAGGTTTTTTATATGCAAAAACAGCGCGTCACTCTGTCTGAGTCCGCGCTTTCCTTGCTCTACATTTAAAATTATACGTTCATCCGCTAAAATAACGCCGCTTTCATCAACTGCGGCAACGGACGTAGTATAATTGCTTGTGTCGATTCCAAGATAAATAGCCATATTACTGCCTCGATTTATATACAGATGATAAAAGACCGTTAACAAAGCTGCCCGCTTTTTCGCCCTCGTATATTTTAGCAAGTTCAATCGCCTCGTTAATAGCGATGTTGTCAGGCATTTCGTCATCAAAAAGAATTTCGCATATTCCTACTCGTAAAGCGGCAAGGCTTACTTTTGATATACGTTCTAAAGCCCAGCCCTTTGCGTATTTTGCAATAGTTTCGTCTATTACATCTAAATTGCCTAAAACGGTGCGTACTAAATTATTTAAATATTCTGTTTGCGCAGAATCGTCGGGATATAAGCTGTAATACAACTCTAACAGTTCGTCTGCACTCATTTTCTGAAATTCATATTCAAATATAATTTTAAAGCCGTTGTCACGGGCCTCTTTTCTTGTCATGTTAAAACTCCTTTGGTATATACTTATAATTATTATACACCATTTTTTTATAATTGCAAACCTAAACTTACATTTTTTTGCTATTTTTTGCATATTTTATGTAATTTTATACTATTAAATCGTAAACCAAAGATAAGCTGCCATAAAAATTCCTAAAATTAATGAAATATATCCGCCGAGCTTCGTGGTGAACACATACCAGTATGACGGTTCTGCTTCTTCGATATTATTTATCTTGAACATATGCTCAAGATAAAATAAATCATCTGGTTTAAAGACCGATAAATAATAAAGTAACGGGCAAAACGCAAAAATTATCATTACAATTAAAATTTCGGTTTCTTTTATAACGCACATAGTCGCCAATGGTAAATAAATTAAATAATAAAGCGGAATTAAAAGTTTGTTTATAAAACTTATTCGTTTTTCTTTCTTTTCTTCTTTTTCAAAAAACTTTTCAGATATTTCACCGCTGTCTACGTCTGCGTTTTTTAGTGTAGTCATACATTCGGCACACATAAATACATCGTCTTTATAGGTTGAGTTGCATTTGGGGCAGATTTTCATAAAACTCCTCCTTTATGGTTAAAAGATGTATCCCAACGCCTCGGTTACATTTTTTGCGGTATAAACCGTTAAACCGTCTGTTTTATCTAAACCACGGCTGTTTGCATATGGTATGATACAAGATGTAAATCCTAATTTTTTAATCTCCAAAAGGCGTTTTTCAAGCTGATTTACTGCACGAAGCTCACCGGTAAGACCAACCTCACCAATTACGGCAAGACCTTTATCAACGCTGATATTTTTAAAGCTTGATGCTAAGGCAACAATAACGCCTAAATCAACAGCGGGTTCATCTAAACGAAAACCGCCGACGATGTTTACATATGAATCCTGATTTTGCAGATTTAATCCTACACGTTTTTCGAGGACCGCAATTAAGAGGTTTACGCGGTTATAGTCCATGCCTGTTGCCATTCTTCTGGGCATTCCGAATCCGGTGGGGGAGACTAATGCCTGAATTTCTGCTAAAACGGGTCTTGTACCCTCTAAGGTGCATACTACTGAAGAGCCGGAGGAATTATCTGGTCTGCCCTCTAAAAGCATTAACGAGGGATTTTTAACCTCTTTTAAACCGTCACCTGTCATATCAAATACACCGATTTCGTTAGTAGAGCCAAAACGGTTTTTAACTGCACGCAAAAGACGAAAGCTCTGATGGCGCTCGCCCTCGAAATAAAGCACACAATCAACCATATGTTCTAAGACCTTAGGTCCGGCAATGGCGCCGTCTTTTGTAACGTGGCCGACTACAAAAACAGCAGTTCCCGTTTCTTTTGCAAGCTTCATTAAAGAAAGAGTTACATCCCGCACCTGACTGACGCTGCCGGGAGCAGAGGTGATTTCAGGATTGTACATAGTCTGCACAGAGTCAATTATTAAAACATCGGGCGCCAGTTCGTTTGCGTAAGTAAGTATTGATGATATATCAGTTTCTGCTAAAACCATTAATTCATCCGAATGTATGTCCAGTCTGTCAGCGCGCATTTTAAGCTGTTTTTCAGATTCCTCGCCCGATACATAAAATACTTTTGTAGCGCTATCTAATGATTTAACAAGCTGCAAAAGCAGAGTAGACTTACCAATACCGGGGTCACCGCCTACTAATACCAAAGAGCCTTTTACAATACCGCCTCCAAGTACGCGGTCAAGCTCACTAATACCGCTTAAAATTCGTTCTTCTTTTGTTAAGCTTACATCAGCTAATTTAGATGGAGTATTTTTTCTTAAAGATGTATGTGTTTTTGATGCACCTTTAGAGTTTCCGGTTGTGGTTATCTCTTCACTAAAGCTGTTCCACGAATTGCAGGCAGGGCACTTTCCAAGCCATTTTGCAGATTCGTATCCGCATTCTGTGCAGTAGTAAATAGTTTTTGTTTTCATATAGTCACTCTTTCTGTAAAAGCAAAATTAAATGATAATCAGTACTTTAATTTTAGCAGAAAAATGAAGTATTTGCAATAGTAAAAGAGCGATAACATAATGTTATCGCTCTTTTACTATAAGGACTGTTTTTACATCCGTTATTTTATGCTGCCGGATTAACCGGTTTTAATCCGTTGGTATTGGTTTCTGCATTATTAGTTGCTTCTGTCATTATTTCGGCATCTGTGGCAGCTTCGGATTCAGAAGCCGGTGTGCTTTCAGAAATCTCGGTATCCGGTGTGGCAGCAACAGCCGCATCGGTTTCGGATGGCTGTGCATTTGCTGCTACATCATTTTCGGCAGGAGCTTCTGTCGGCATAGTACCAACAATTTCAATTCTGTTAGCCTTTACATAAACACTTTTTGCAAGTGGGTTACGGCTTACAACCGAACCGTTTTCTGAAATTACTTTATATGTCTGATAGGTTGCACCGTTTGAGCCTGCCTGCTCAACATTTATTGTGCCAGCAGGTAAAGTTGGGTCTTCTTTCTGCTCTAATTCTGCAGGATTTGTAGCAATACAAACAGATTCGATAGAAACTGTGCGCCCCGGATTTGCTTTGTTTCCGTAAATTGAAACTGTACAAACTCCGCCGCTTGCACTGCCTACAACCTTTATAGGTGCATTGGTATTGTTTTTGAATTTGAAATCGATACTGCCGTATGATACTGTTGCATCACGACCCATAGGAACATAAGAAACCGGCAGAGAGTGATTTGTGCGTGTGACAATTTCTAAATCGGACAAAACAACTGTGTTGTAAAGAGTAGAAGAAACCTGACAAATTCCGCCGCCTATACCATCTTCAACCTTGTTTCCTACATAGACATGAGCCACTTTAAAGCCGCGTGCTGCCGTTCTTGGTCCTACAATATCGTTATACGAAAAGACATCGCCCGGCGCTAAAACAATTTCATTTATGTTTTTGCAAGCTAAGGCTACGTTATATGAGCGGTTTACATCTCCGCTGTTATATCGTGAAGAATATGTACCAAGTCTGTCTGCAAAAAGGGTAGAGCGCAGCTCTTCTGCAGTAATTTCGGGTGTGTGCGTGGTGATAGGAATGCGGATAATATCGTCATTTGATGCAGATATTATTCGTTCTGCTTCGGCTTTATCCATCGTAACACCGATTTTTTCATCGACAATAGTCAATTTATAATTTTCAACAGTATAGCTTGCATCCTGAGCCTCACCGCAAACTTTTTCAGAAATCAAATCTGCTGTAAGCGGTTCCGGATTAACCATTTCGGGTGTTAAAGTAACAGTATGTTCGCCTGTTTGCAGCAGATTTTGCTTTATATCTTTTAACGCATTTTCTTCGATAATTATTTTTCCGCCATGACCGCGTTTTATAATTAATTCATTATCGGTAATTTCAAATGAATTTTCTGATTCCGGTTCATTTACAATTTCAGATATTGAACGAATCGCTTCTAAAAGCACATCTTCATTTAAAGACGGTTCAAACAAAACTGTCTGAGTTTCTTTTTTTATACGGTTTATATCTTTTAATTTTGCAAAAACAGAGCCTGTGCGACCGAGACTGAAAGCTTCATTAACAGCATCATCAGGAACAATAGCAGGTGATAGCGATTCAACCGAAATGGTACGCTTTTCATCGCCGCAAATCAAATTAAGATTACTGTCGGTATCAATAGTATAGTGTTCTAAAACAGCAGTTTTAGCTTCATCCGGTGTCATATTGCCAACAGATAAGTCACCTATGTATACCCCCTGATAAATTTTGTCAGAGGATAGCGTAGCTGCCGAAAAACCAAAAACTACGGCAATAGCCACGATAAACACAGCTACACATATTGCAACTGTTATATAAACATTTCGCAAAGTATTTTTATTAACATTAATCTTTTCTTCCATAGTAATAATCACCCCAAATACATTATACCCCTATAAAAGTAATTTGTAAATGATTTTTTAGTTATTTTATCATATTTTATCGGTTTAAAATCCATACTGCAAGATTTAAATATCCTGCAAAAATTGTCCAGAGCCATGTAGGCAATAAAAGCCAGCCGGCAAGGTGCGATATTCTGTAAAATTTTGCTGCGGCAATGCCCAAAAATATCCACATAACAAGTAATACAAAAAAGGCAAATAAAAAGGATTTGAAATTGAAAAATACAATCGGCCATAAAAAATTTAAAGCCAGATAAATTATAAAAAATTTTACGGCATCTTTAACATATGGCTTTTCGTATCCTTGTCTTACAACCAACAAAAGTGCAATACCCATTAAAAAAAACAAAATCCCCCAGACGATAGGAAATGCAGAGCTTGGCGGGGCAAGAGGCGGCTTAATAAGTACGTTGTATACTGTCATTGAATTTCGTGTAACCATAGAGGAAATGAAACCCACCAAAGGCGGAAAAAGCACAATGGCAGCTCCCTTTAAAAAACTGCGTAAATTAAAAACGTGAAACGGTTTAGACATAAAAGCACCAACCTTTTATTTTTATAAAATTTAGTCTTATCTAAATTATATGCATAAACCGATGTTTTATTCTTTAGGCATAACAAAAGGTCTGATGCGTTTGCATCAGACCTTTTGTTATGTAATTTATTATTTTTTTAATTCCTTGCGGTTGTTACGGATGGTATCTGCAACAGCAACAAGCTCTTCTTCAACCTGACGGAGAAGATCGTCTGCATACTGATTTGCACCAAGACGAATTTCGTGAGAGTTGCTCTGTGCTTTTTCAATAATGCTGTTAGCCTGCTCGTAAGCCTGCTTGGTTATTTCGTGCTCGTTGATTAATGCAACAATTTTGTCTTCTGCGCCCTGAATAATTGCAGCAGCTTCTTTCTGAGCATCAGCAATAATTCTCTGACGTTCTTCTTTAATCCATTTTGCCTGCTTCATTTCTTCGGGGAACTTAACTCTGATTTCCTGAAGCATATCCATAAGCTCATCTTTGTCAATGATGCCTTTTCCCCAGAAAGGAATGGTCATGCTCTGGTCAATTTTGTCTTCTAAAACCTCAATTAATTCTAAAATTTCCATTTTATTACCGCCCCTCTTTAATCTTAAGTTTCACATCTTCATAAATTTCTGCAGGAACTAAATCGCAGAAATCTCCGCCAAGCGATGCAATTTCTTTTACAATGCTTGAACTGATATAAGAATAGTTTGCGTTTGTCACCATAAAAATTGTTTCAATTTCCGGCTCCATTTTTTTATTTAAAAGTGCCATCTGAAATTCATATTCAAAATCAGTAATGGCACGCAAGCCCTTAACTACTGCACTTGCATTTTTCTGTCGTGCAAAATCGACTAAAAGTCCGTCAAAACGCTCTGCGCTGCAGTTTGGTAAATCGGCAATTGATTTTTCGATAAGCTTAACACGCTCTTCTGCTGAAAACATAGGTTTTTTTGAAGAGTTATTTAAAACCGCAACAATAACCTTATCAAACTGTTTTGACGCACGTTTTATAATATCTAAATGACCGCAAGTAATTGGGTCAAAGCTACCGGGGTAAACAACCGTTGTCATAAATCACAACTCTTTCATTAATAATATTCTTGCTTTGCCATACTTTTTATCTCGGTATATCTCAAAACCGTCTAAAGCGGAGTAGCTATCAGAACTGTCGAGTTCACAAACAACAATACCGTCTTCGTTTAAAAGCTTGTTTTTGTGTATTATACTGAGTGCCGGCTCTAAAAAGTCTGCGGCGTATGGTGGGTCAAGAAAAATATAATCAAACTTTTCTGTTGTTTCGTTAAGATATGTAATATAATCACGCAAAAGGCACTCTGATTTGTCTTCAAGATGAGTAAGCTCAATGTTTTGTCTGACTATTTTTAATGAGTCAGAGCTTAAATCAACAAATACTGCTTTTTTTGCACCGCGAC
>JAFYXI010000068.1 GCA_017546245.1 Clostridia bacterium
CCTGAATACTTGCTGCCCTTTTCGAAAATCATCTGAGCAGATGCTTTTCCGAAGCGAATCATAGACACATAATCCTCTTTGACCTTTAAGGTTGTGCGGGTGTTTTCGTAGCCTGTTATCTCGCTGCCCTCATAGGATATGTAGTACTTATCGCCTTTTTTTGTATAGTTGCCCATTGTTGTCAGCTCATAGCAGTTTTCTTCGCCGTCGATTTCCTGCTTTCCCTTTAAAACAATCAATGCGTTGTTTTCCATTTTACTGCTTTCCTTTCCTGTACTGCTTAGTTATACCTTTTTTCAGCAAGCTCTAAAAGCTTTGTTATAAGCTCTTTGTTAGATACCCCTGATTTTTCCCACAATTTAGGATACATACTGATGTTTGTAAATCCCGGCAGGGTGTTAATCTCGTTAAGCAAAATTTCGCCTGTATCCTTATCCATAAAAAAGTCGATTCTGGATAAGCCAAAGCAATCTAAAGCCGAAAAAGCCTTTATTGCCATCTGGCGTATTTTATCAGAAATCCCGTCACTTATATCTGCCGGCATTACCAGCTCTGTCGAGTCGGTTATGTATTTTGTTTCGTAGTCATACATTTCTGTCTTTTTAACTATTTCGCCCACACAAGACGCCTCTGCTTTTTCGTAGCTGCCCATTACGGCACACTCAAGTTCGCGGATATTCATTGCGCGTTCGATTAATATTCTGCGGTCGTTTTCAACTGCAAGCTTTAACGCCGGTGCAAGCTCAGATTCACTCTTTACAAGCGTGATTCCGACTGATGAACCTGCATTAGACGGCTTAATAACAACCGGATAACCGACTGTATCTGTTATTTTTTTATTAACTGCACAAGCATCTTCTGCTTCGTGCGCACAAATATCAAATCCGTCGCAGACAGGAATGCCTGCATTTTTAAGAATAATCTTTGTTGTAATTTTATCCATGCACGCACTTGATGCCAAAACACCGCAGCCTACATACGGAACACCTGCAAGCTCAAAAAGTCCCTCTATTGTTCCGTCTTCTCCGTTCTTGCCGTGAAGCACCGGGAATATTATGTCGATATGTGTTACTGATACGTCACCGTTTTTGTTAAATACCAAAAGTCCGTGATGTCTGGGGTCGGGTGATAAAATACATTTTTTAAATTCTGCACTTTCCCATGTGCGATTGCGTATTTCATCTAAACCGCCGTTATATAGACGCCAGTTGCCCTCTTTGGTTATGCCTACTGTGATAACCTCGTAAAGTTCTTTATCTATGTAGCTTAAAACATTTGCCGCAGAACTGCACGATACCTCATGTTCTGACGAACGTCCGCCGAAAATTACACATACTGTTTTTTTCATAACATTACTCCTTTTTATACTTGTGCTACTAAAAACAGACAACAAGATTTTTATAGTTCGGTTATAAACAGACAGTCCTAACCTATTATAACAATCTATATTATATTATAATACTATTTATACGCCGATTTTTCAATATTTTTTTGCATTTTGTTATGAAAATTTCATATTTCTCGGGTTTAAAGAATAAAAAATAGCCGCGGCATAAATGCCACAGCTATTTTTATAGAACTGACGGAAAATATATTACTTCCTACAGTCCATCTGTTATCTTTCAATAACCTGCCATCTTTTATTTGCTGCTGAATCTGTAAATTCAAGACAAAGACGCATTGATTCCTGTGCATCTTCTAATGTGATGCTTGGTGCATCGCCGTTTAACACGCGACGAACAATGTCCTGATTCTGAGTATATGTGCTATGGAAATATGTATTCTCTCCATCAGGAGCACCGCCGCCTGTTTTATCCCAAGCAACTGTTCTTACGAGTTCTTCGGTCTGAATGCCGGCTTTGCCCGGATGGTGATAAACTCTTAACTGACGCTGGAATATATCAATTTCGATTGCGCCTTCTGTTCCTGTAATTATATAATTGAGCTTATGACCGTCTTTATCCTGGTCAAACAAATCCCAGTCACCCATCATATCGGTATTATGACCCGGTGCAGCAGTCATTAAGAAGTAAAGGTGACTTGTGCA
>JAFYXI010000069.1 GCA_017546245.1 Clostridia bacterium
AAGTTTTCATGCATTATGCGTCCGTCCATAATAATCTCTGTGCATATTTCCGTCTTCTCGGGAGTTATATTCATATCCTCCGGAGTAAGCGGTCTTTTTTCACTTTTGGGCAAAATTGTAATTCTGCCATTGTATTCAAATACTGCTGTTTGAATATCGTTTAAATTAAAATATCCTTCCTGCCTGCATAAAACCATAAATTCAGAAAGCTCAAGCTTTGCCTTTTTCATATTCTCCCGATACAGCTTTCCGTTGTCCATAACAATGGTTGGCGTTCCGTTGACATATTTACGGGTTTTAGGAAATTTATGAGCAAGTATCGTTAACCCAAGTGCAACAAGACCATATATTATCATTGCGATAAGAGGTTTCCACGGCGCTTCCAATTCTGTTGCTAGCTCTGCAGCTATTGAGCCAATGGTGATACCTGTAATATAATCAAAAAAATCAAGCTGTGCCATTTGCTTGTGTCCCATTATTTTTGCAATCACAAACAACGATACCACAGACAGCAAAGAAGTTAAAATGACTTTAATAAATTCCAACTATAAATCACTTCCTTTTTTCTTAGTATGCGATAAAAAATGTATATTTATTACAACACTTAAAAATATTTAATGTTTATAAAACTTGACATTTTACACATAATAGTTTATAATAATAAATGTTAAAATGATTTTTGAGGTGAAATTATGAGTAAAAAATCGGTTGTGTTAATGCCTGATACTCAAAAAATATTAGATACTATGGGCGAACAAATAAAGCTTGCGAGACTGAGACGAAAACTATCTGTCGAGCTTGTTGCAGAAAGAGCCGGAATAAGCCGTGCTACTTTATGGGCAGTTGAAAAAGGTTCATCTTCTGTAGCAATGGGCATTTATGCTGCCGTTCTACACGCTCTTAACGGAATGGATGAAGATTTACTTCTTATTTCAAAAGATGATGAGCTTGGCAGAAAACTGCAGGATATGGATTTGAAAGTTCGTAAGCGTGCTCCGAGGAATTGAGGTGCGATATATGGAAAAGATAATATATGTTTATTTTGATTGGGACAATTCTCCTACACTTTTAGGAAGGCTTTTTGTTGATGTAAACCGTGGAAAAGAAGCCTTTTCTTTTGAATACGATAAAAATTGGATTCAAATGTGTGAAATCGGTGATTTCCCTAATGTAAGTCTCGATCCCGACTTACCTCTATTTTCAGGAAGACAATATCTTCCTTCAGGTAAAAAGATTTTCGGTGTTTTCTCTGATTCATGCCCTGACCGTTGGGGACGACTTCTTATGCAACGCAGAGAAGCAATTATTGCGAAACAAGAAGAACGAAAACCGAAATCACTAACTGAGAGCGACTTTTTACTTGGAGTATATGATGAAACCCGTATGGGTGCGCTTAGATTTTCACTTGATGAAGATGGTACATTTTTATCCTCGGATAAAGAATTGGCCGCACCGCCTTGGACAACACTTCGTACCCTTGAATCCGCATCTTTAGCCTTTGAATCAAGCGGCAATAAAGACGAAGAGAAATGGCTTAAACAATTACTTGCTCCGGGTTCTTCATTAGGCGGAGCAAGACCTAAAGCATCCGTTTTAGCTCCTGACGTTTCTCTGTGGATTGCAAAGTTCCCATCCAAACATGACGAATGGAATACAGGCGCTTGGGAAATGGTAACACATGATTTGGCTGTTAAATGTGATTTAAATGTTCCGGATGCCAAACTTGAAAACTTTTCATCTCAGGGAAGCACTTTTATCGTAAAAAGATTTGACCGTGATGGTAACAAGAGAATACACTTTTCCTCTGCAATGACACTTCTTGGTAAAACAGACGGTGAAGGTTCTGAGGGAACGAGTTATCTTGATATTGCATCATTTATAAAATCACACGGTGCGTCTCCCAAACGGGACCTAAATGAATTATGGAAAAGAATAGTCTTTAATATGGCAGTATCAAATACTGATGACCATTTGAGAAACCACGGCTTTATTCTAAATAAAAACGGATGGATATTATCTCCGCTTTATGATGTAAATCCCAATATTTACGGTGAAAATCTGTCTTTATGCGTAAGCGAAAACGATAGTTCCATCAGTTTTGAATTAGCATTAAATGTTGCTGAATATTTTGACATTACCAATTCCGAGGCAATTTCATATATAGACAAGGTAAAATCAATCGTTGAGACCGAATGGAGAGAAATTGCTGCTAAATATAAATTAGGCAGAAGTGCAATTTCATTTATGGAACCGGCATTTGATATGAATTTCAAGAAATAGAAATCTTGATTTCGTGTAAAATCGCAATTATGATAATCTTGATTTCGTGCAAATGAATATCTTGACCCCTTTTCTTTGTTTAAGACGTATCAATTTTTAATGTTATAACTTATGGAGGATTCTATGAAAGAAGCTATAGAAATAAATGCTGCAATATTTCCTAAAATTATGACAATGGTTTTGGGAAAACCGATTGACAAATCTAAGAATGAGGATATAGCACTAAAGGATTTAACAATAAGCGAGCCAGATTTAATTATTGATCTGCCACGAAGTGCACATGTTGTATATTTACAAAAAATTGCCACTGAGCATAATGACTTAGAATTACGTTTGTTAAAACAATATGCTTACGGACAAACATTTACTGATGAAGATTATTCAAACTTGTTAGATCTTATACTAAAACCTATTAATCGTTCTTGGACACAGACTATTTCTACAAATGACGTACTGAGTCCATTTGGCTTATGTATAGTAAAGGACGAAGATAATAATCGTAAATTAGAAATAATTGAAGATGCTATTCCTACTATTCAAGTTGAGGCATGGGAATGTATTATTATTGATATGTTGAAAAAATCAGCTCTTGAGGTTGTAAGTTGCTTTGACTTCAACAAACATTTCACTCGAGAGCAAAGACTTGATTCTGAGGATGAAAAACTTAGATTTTCCTTAAATGCTTGGAAATTCAGTGCCGATGTCGCTGAACAGAAGTTGAGCAATGCATTGCGTTCGGCATTTATGTTTACTTTGGTAAGTTATAAGTATGGCGATTTAAAAGAGCAATACAATTCTTTTCAGGATTATTTCGAATTAGAATTTTATAAAAGAGTATCTTTAGTTTATGGTATATGGTCTGCAAGACAGAGCGAAAACGATATCGAATACATCCCTCTTTATGAAAGTTTTTATAATCTTGATAGGTTTCAAAAAGATGACCTAACAAGAATTATATGTGCCATTTTAGATAATAAGGATATTGCTATTGATGAAAGACAAATATTAAGAAACAGATTGATCGAAGGTATTGGAGAATTCCATTCAAACAAATCACAAAGCGATGCATTAGAAGAGACACTTTTAAAGCCATCCATTGGATATGTACTTTTACGAGAAAAAGCAAAAGAAACTTTAAAATCAGCAAAATTACTATATGACAACGGTCAATATAACGATTGCGCCAACAGATGTTATTATGCCATGATGAATGCTTTAAAATCTTTGTTAGAACACCAAGGAAAGCTTCCGGAATGGAAACCTGACGAGTTAAAAGGACGTGAAAGTCATGACTCTTTAGAAAAAGACTTAGATGAAATGGTATCCGAAGGTGTTTTGAATAATACAGACAAAGCAAATTTTCAATTTGTGAAAGATAAAAGATGGAAATGCGATTATTCTTTATTTGTTTTTCAAAATGCCGATGCTGATACCTGCGTAAAAAAGACAGAATCTTTTCTTACGCGAATTGAAAATATAACAAAATAAATACGAGGAAAAATGAGTAATTTTATAACAAGAATTAAACGAATTAGATCAGACGAACTTATATATGCTTTATCTGACATTTCGATAAAAATGTATAAAGCTAATATGTCATGCACTGCGACTTTTCCATTATGGGTAAGGCAATATGGAATTTATCGAAAAGTAGATATTTTATTACCTGCATGGGATATACCAAGTATTGAATATTATTCGATATTAAATAGTAATGACTACAGGAATGAATATTGTATGGAGTTATTACCTGAGATTGTAAATCTATATAGAGGTTATGAAGATTCACTTTCATCAAATCAAATTAAAACAAGTGATGATAATGACGTTTTCAGAATAGTTATGGGTATGACTTCCGAACAATTTCAATATCAAAATCTTTATTTAATGTTTGAAAAATTAAATCGTACATATCATATTCTTGTTGCAGCAAAGAATTATGAACATCGAAACGAAATAGATACCGATACAGTCTTTAAAAATATTTTCGGGTTTTCAGCAGAAGATTATCTTGTTGTACTTCTTATGGTTTTTTGGCTTTGTACCCAACATCCAGATCCACTAAATGCACCAGAAAATCTATATAGAAAAAAAGACTCAACTGTATTCACAAAGGAAAACATAACAAAATTTGTGAAGCATTATTCATGTACTTATGACGAATTAAGGAAATCATCTATACAAAGGCAATTATTATATTCCAAACCATTTATACAAACAAAACGAAATAATTCGCACTTGGCCTCAAGTGTATATATGGTGGGTTTTTTGTTGGGAAATGGACTCTATTGGTTGTGTAGAGATTATTATAAAAATGATGGTCAAAAGTTTCCTAATGCATTTGGAAATTTATTTGAGGATTATATAAAAGAGTTGGCTTCAGCTTATTGTAATAATGGTGAATGGCAGATTATACCTAAAAGCAAAAAGAAAGGCGCTGACTATATATTCACGTTTGACTCTTTACAAATTATTGTAGAATCCAAATCGTCCTTGCTTAATTTAGATGCCAGACAACAAATTCCAAATTTAAAATCGACTAGCGGTTTTTTCGAAAGGACGATAAAGGAGTCGTATGAGCAGCTAAATAGTAGTTATGAGATTTACAAAGATAAGGTTAAAACTCCAACAATTAAGGTTATACTTCTTTATGATGAATTTTCGAATACCGCTATCATAGAACAAGGCAAGCCTGAAATATTTCAAAATGACACACTATGTTTTGTTATGACAATTAGGCAACTTGAGATACTTTTGTATCTACGCAAAAACGATATAGAAAAATTCAATTTGATTATCGACAAGATAATCGAGGCAACCTCTCCAGATAGTGAAGTCATGAATTTTGATGCGATATTTAGTAACTTAACTATTTACCAAAACCCTCACATTAATGATAAGTTAGACTATATCAATCCAATACTTCAACATTTTGCAGTTAATCTTTATGAAGACAAATAACTATTTTAACCTTATGGCAAAGCAAGCGGAACCGAGATTCCTTTCGATTTCTCGATTCCGCTTTTTCTTTGTTTATGCGTATCAATTTTTGACACGAATTTTATTATTTTATATTGTCTGTATATTCGGTTCAAAAACGCTCTGTATTGTGTGCAAGAATGATTTTTGATTCATTCTGCCTTAATTCATTCTATCGTCTTACACGGGCAATTTCATTTGGTTCTATTGCAATTTCACGGAATGTATGTTATACTTAAATAAAATCAAGTGTGCTGATTTTTTGGCAGTTGGGCATCAAATTTGATGAGATATTCGTATAGCATCAATAAAGCATCAAAAGGCATAAGGTTCAAAAGACCGAGTGCCACAAATGGCTCAACAGTGGGAACAATTTGGACAGTCCTTTTTATATGACATTGTCTCCAAAGCCGTGTCCCTATGTTCGTATGGTAACTTGAAAAAACTTAATATTTGCTTTTTAGGGGTATAGTTCAGCTGGTAGAGCGACAGTCTCCAAAACTGTAAGTCGTGGGTTCAAATCCTACTGCCCCTGCCAACGTCGGAACAAGTTTCGCTTGTTCCGATTTTTTATGCAAAAAATCAGTCACTCGCTGTACCGTTCCTCCTTTTTCCCACAAAATCGTTGATTTTGTGGGTGCCCTGTGTTGTCTTGGCTTAAACACTGAGTTTAAGCCGTTTCTTTATTTTTATTATAATTATTAAATTTGTCTGTTTTATCCTTGTTTTTTTATCTCATTGGTATAGCCGAGAAGATTGGAATGCCTTTTGTCAGTACTTTAAAGAAGCAATGAAAAAAGAAGGCTGACATTTTTAATAAATTTACACATGTCCATAAAATTTCAGGATAAAGCGGCAAAAAATTTATGTGTGCATCTTCTCTCGCTTGTTTTCTGAATATCAAAAAAGCCCGGAATTATCCGGGCTTTTTGATAGTATGAGGTGGATTTAAAAATTAAAAGTTATCTTTTTATTTGCAAATTTTCTATGTCATATCATATTGTTAGGGTCTAATATTTTATCTAACTCTTCTGCTGACATAATATTTTCAGCAATTACAACTTCTTTAATACTTTTTTGCTCTTTAAGTGCCTTTTTAGCGAGCGATGATGACTTAGCATATCCTATATACGGACATAATGCCGTAACAATACCTATGCTTTTGTCAAGATTTGTTTTGCATTGCGATGAATTAACAGTCAGGTCGCATATGCAGTCTTTTATAAATATCTTAATTCCGTTGCACAAAGTATCTAAAGATTCAAATAAGCTGCGGAATATAATCGGCTCAAATGCGTTAAGCTCAAGCTGTCCTGCTTCTGCTGCATATGTAATTGTTGTATCGTTACCTATAACGTTAAAAGATATTTGATTCATAACCTCCGGAATTACCGGATTAACCTTGCCCGGCATTATGGATGACCCGTTTTGCTTTGGCGCAAGATTTATTTCAGAAAATCCGGTTCTCGGGCCTGATGACATTAATCTTAAATCGTTTGAAATTTTAGACATTGTAGCGGCACACGATTTTATAATTCCGGATACATACACAAATGCATCAAGATTTTGTGTTGCATCAATCAAATCATCAGCTTGCACAAGATTTAGCTTTGTTATCCTTGCAAGATTAGGAACAATATTTTTTATATACTGTTCGTCAGCATTTATTCCCGTTCCTACCGCAGTTCCACCCATATTAAGCTTAGACATTTCTTCTTCTGCAAGTTTAAATCTTTTCATATCTCTCATTATTGCAGACGCATAGGCATTAAAAACCTGCCCAAAGCTTATAGGCACGGCATCCTGCATTTCTGTCCGCCCCATTTTTATAATATCTTTAAACTCTTCTGCTTTTTTTATAAGCGCACTATAAAGATTTTCAAGCTGCTCATAGGTCTTATTAATAAGTCTTACTGTCGCAATTCTGCCGCTGCTGGGATAAACATCATTGGTAGACTGACCGCAATTTACATGGTCATTAGGATGCACAACAGAATAATCTCCCTTATTGCCTCCCAAAATTTCAATCGCTCTGTTTGCAACAACCTCGTTAGCATTCATATTAAGCGATGTGCCTGCTCCGCCCTGAATACAGTCAACTATAAAATTTTCTGCAAATTTTCCTTCCAGTATTTCATCACAGGCTTTTATTATTGCCTCCGCAATATTTTTATCAATCAGACCTGCATCCTTATTAGTTTGGGCTGCTGCCTTTTTAATTTCTACTATGCTTTTTATGATTTCAGGATGCACTCTGCTGCCTGTAATTTTAAAATTTTCTGCAGCTCTTAGCGACTGAACTCCATAATACGCATCAATCGGCACTTCTTTCATTCCTAACGAATCAAATTCTTGTCTGAAGTTATTCATAATATTTTCCTCTCTTTTTTAATCCTCATTGATTATACACAAAAGCTATGATATAATCAAATACATATTATAATATGCTTATCATAACTTTAAAGTTATAGGAGGAAGCTTATGTTTGCAAATAAACATTACGTTTTGGCAATTATGGAAGAAGGCAGCTTTTCAAAAGCAGCAGAAAAACTATATATTTCTCAGCCATCTTTAAGTGCATCAATAAAACGAATAGAAGAAAAAATATCTGTACCTTTGTTTAACCGTTCAACGTCTCCCGTAACATTAACAGAGGCAGGAGAGGAATATGTGCGGCACGCACTTGAAATCGAGGCAACAGAAAAGAATTTTGAAAGATATATTTACGACTATGCTAATTTACTTACAGGTTCGGTAAGAATCGGCGGAAGCAGCTTATTCTCTTCTTTTATGCTTCCGTCTATGATTTATGAATTTAAAAAGATATACCCTAACATCAAATTTGAAGTTTCAGAGGACAGCACAAAAAATCTTATACAAAAACTCGTTTTGGGAGGTATTGATATAATAATAGATAATGCGGTAATCGACGACCCGGCAATCAACTCTACAATATACTCAAACGAAATGCTGCTTTTAGCCGTTCCTGCATCTTATGATATAAATGAAAAATTTAAGAATTTCCGTTTTACCGCTAACGATATAAAAAACGGAACGCATATGACAAACAATTCTGCAGTCAGCCTTAAAGCTTTTTCCGGCTATCCGTTTATCCTTTTAAATCCCGAAAACGATACAGGAAGACGAGCAAATTTACTTTTTAAAAAGCATAAAATAGAGCCGGAAACTGTGTTTTTTCTTGACCAGCAGGTTACTGCATATAATGTATCGGTTACAGGTATGGGTATTTCTTTTGTAAGCGATACATTGGTAAAGCATACCGAAGCTGAATCCAAGCTGTATTATTATAAACTAAATGACGAAGAAATTTTAAGAAATATATATTTTTGCAAAAAACAAAATCATTATCTTTCCCGCGCTTGTCAGGAATTCATTGATTTTAACACTAAACTAATCTGCAATTAAAAATAAAGGCTTTCTATCAAAGGCAGAAAGCCTTTATTTTTAATTATTTACTACGTTATTTGCCATATCGGTCGTTATATTCGCTCCACACCTTTTCAAACCAGTTTTCGCAAACGGGAATAGGTCTTACATCTTCAAACCAGCATGCTTTATCTTTGTGCCATTTAAGTGTTTTTTTGTCGTATTCTTCATTCGACTTTATCGAAATCGACCGGATACCGGTAGCATCAGATAAATCAGGGCTTTCGTTACAAAATACCGAGCCGCCTCTGCTGCCTATATTTTCGCCTGCACATATCATACACTCGGCAAGTAATGATTATGAACGATATTGCGTGACATTAAATCCCGTATTATTAGACCCGTATATTCACAATTCAGATTTGCTTGGTATGCTCAAAAATCACAACTCAGATTTTATTCATTGCATAAACTGCGAAAGTATATCGGGTACTGTCTGCGAGCTTTTTGAACGTCTTGTAAAAAGCGACTCAAAAAAGCCATATGCAAACGAACTTTTTGCGTGTTATATAACTGAGCTTTTGATTAACACATACCGCACCAAGCCCGATAATTTTTACATACCCGAATTTCCCTGCAAGGATACTATATTAAAAATTCAAAAATACTTAGACACACATTTTTATAAAGATATTAAAATAGCCGATATCGGAAAGCAATTTTTGATAAGTAACTGTTATTTGTCGCACAAATTTAAAGAACTGACTGGCTTTTCGCCCAAGCAATATCTTACATCAGTTCGGCTTAAAAACGCCGCATATATGCTATATCACACAAACGACACGGTAAATAAAATAGCTGCAGCTTGTGGATTTTATTTTGCCACAGCCCATTTGTTTTATTAGTTTGTATCTAATGTAATAAACACCGATTCAAAAGGTTTAATATCAAATCTTATTTCTTTTACTATGCCGTTTTCTTTACAAACAAACAATTCTCTGTCGCATTTAACGTCTGTAAGATTATCCATATTAAAACGAATAACTGCTTCTTTTATGCCGTATGTTCTATTATCCTGCGGAACATAATTAATAGCCATAAGCTCGGTGTGTCCTGCCTCTGCCTCGAACAAAGTAATACCCACATTAACACCTTCGGCAAGCGGTGAAGAAAGATTTTTAACTACATCGCTTAATACCTTTTTAATAAGCTTTCCGACAATGCAGTAAGAATTAGGTCTGTTATCGCGCTGATTTTTATTTTCGCATCCTAAGCTTAAAATGTGTGTGTTAATTAGTGCCGTTCGGTCGGCAGCAAGAATTGCAGGCATATCACCGTCGGTATATGCTAAAATCTCTGCGCCATCGGGTACGTAATTAAAGGTTGCATATGTGCCGTAAATATTTTCGTTTTCGCCTTTATAGCTTAATGTATTTACTTCATGTTTTTGCATAAAGGGGCGAACGCCAAAGATATCCTCTAAGCCGGTAACATCTGATAAACCAATAAGATTTACACCCTCGTTGTACAGTCTGCGCAGTTCTTTTATAACAGATGCATCTGCGTTTTTAAGCGTGGGAACAACAATCAAATCACATTCGTCGGCAGAAATGGAAGAAAGGACATCAAACTTAGTCGAAAAACCGTTTGGTATTCCTGCTTCGCGGCTGCATTCGTGTATAAATCCGCTTGCAAGCTCGCTGGCGTTGCTGAAAGCATAAAGCTTAGTACCCTCGTCGTTTACCGCGATGTCAAACAAGGTATCCGACTCGTCATATTCGGCAATAAATGCCATAGAGCGCAAAGGCTTTTGGGGTTTGTTCTCTATAACATATCTCCAGTCTTTTGCAAGCTCTTCAAGCATAGCAGGACCGTGATCTCTTCTGTGAAAGCCATAGGTATCCCAGTAATGATAACCGTCAGATAAACGGTATGCGGTATTAAAAACATATTCAAAAGAGTGTGTTGAGTACTGGCGAGGCTCCATACTGTATACAGCCATAGGCGCATGAGCAAATTTAACTGCACCGTCTATATTGCCGCCTTTGTCTTCGCGGTATTGTTCAGGATACATCTTAATCCCCGGACAATGCAGAAGTATGCTTGTAAGTGTAAACGGGCCGCGATAGGTGGGATAAGCGCAGGCTATAGGATAATCCTCGTATGTGGTAAAGCCTGTAAATACCTTTTGGGCAAGCCGCTCATCGTTAGGGAGTCCGTAATCAGGCAGCGAGCGGTATGATACCGTAGGTGTTATATACACACTGACAGGACCATACATAGAGCGCTTTGCATCAGGATTAAACCCTGCAAGCTCCTTATTTTGTTCGTCTAAAATTTCAAGTACACGGTTGTTGATATAATCAATCCATTCTACGCGATAATTTCCCATAAGTCTTTCATAATGGTCGGTAGAAAACGTTTCGTTTTCAAAGTCCATATTAACAACTTTTGCCGCCTCTGGATTTTTACTTAAAAACTCTTTTAAAAGTTCCTGATGAAAAGTGCTTGCAGTAGTGATAAAGGTCCAGTGGTCAGAACGCAACGGAAATTGTGTAATCTGACATCTTTTGCTGTATCCCTTTTTTGATTTGGTATAAAAAATATAATCAGCATGTTTAAGGGTTTCTTTATGCTTTTCATAATCATCATAATCACGGCAGGTTCGAGGCGCAAGCCACACATACCATTTTCTTTTAAAGCTCTTGGTAAGCTCCCAGGTCTTTCTGGTTTCTGCTTCTGTCGGTGTATCTGTTACGCAGGTTATGTAGTGAACCGAATCGCAGGAGTGCTTGGGATTCCATAAATCAAATGCGTTTCGTTTGAGCCATTTTATCTCGTTTGCCATAGAAAATACAAACGGCAGACCGCTTTTTAATGCGGGAATATCATCGGTATCTTTATTAAATACCTCGAAAACGTGTTTAATCTGCTTATAAAGCTTACCGCCGTAAAATACTTTAAAAACAATTTTATATACTCCCGTATCCAACGGATTGAATTTAGCGGATGCTTTAATTTTTGTATAATTCTTTTCTGTTGTCTCAGTACTTAAAGCTATCTCGCTTGTAGCAAGAGGTTCTGTTTCGTAAACGTTTTCAATTTCTGCTTTTATATCAACGAATTTGCTCTCTTTCATCGTTCGCATTTCTAAAGTAAAGTCAATATCTTCGCTGCACTCAAAATAATGATTGTATTTAATATGCTCTATAACCTCATCTTTTTTGTAGCAATCTTCGGGGATAAGGCTCATAGCATATTTATCAAAAGGCGAGAATACTTCAAATATATCCTGACCGTTTAAAGCATCGCCTGAATATGTCGCTGTGCCATCTGTGTTATAGCGGAACTGGCTTGCTCCCTGCTGATTGGCATAGCCCTTGCACAAAAGGTGCTCATAACCGAATATAAGCTCGCTATCAGCTGATAGCCTGCCGTCCTTTATTAGTTTTGGGTTTATTTTAAAGCATTTTATTATGGGCAGAGGGGTGTTTTTGAAAAAGTCTCTCTGAAAGTCCCGGTATACGTTAGAGTCAACAAAGCACAAGTCGCCGTTTGCAATATTAAAGCATTCTTCTGTGCCGTTACTGAAAAGCCCTACATACGGTGTGGTCATATGGTCTATCTCGACATTAAACTGCAAGGGTCGGTCGGCTTGGTTGTATTCACGTGTACTTGTTCCTCCATCTAAAACAATATTTAAAAAATATTCGTTTTCTATTTCGTCTATCTGCCATGTTACACGATAGGGTATATCGCCGCCGTTTGTTAAAGGTATTTCGGCAGTAACGGGTTTTAATATGCTGCGTGTTTTTAAATTATCGTCAGACTTAAAATAAATATCCTTAAAAATAAGCTCGCCGATAAAGTTCTTTCTTTCGATGGCTATTTGCCCCGGGGCGCAATCGCAATCAAAGCTTATATTTTTTGTGCCTATTGCACAAGAAATTTCGTTTTCGTCAATATCTATATTAAGAGGTAAAAATTTTGTTTCGTCTAAATTAAAATCGTTTAAAACCTTTTCAGAAAGCGCTGCAGAGCGGTGCTCTTCCTGCTTTATAAGAGCAACGGCAAGTGTGCCCGAAAGCGCAAAGGTAAAGCGCAGACCTAAGCCGCGTCTTGTTTTTTTGTCGTACTGAAAAAATACGGTAAAGCAAGGGTCGTATTCCTTTAAAAACGTAATAAGAAATTCTGTTCTAAAGCTACCTGTTTTAAATTTTGGGGTATTTAGAACATAGCGGTTTCCGACAGATTTCATATGAAAATGCTTGTCGTGAACGGCTGCATGGAGATTTTCTACATAAGTATGCTTTTCCAACTCAAAGCTGTAAGGCTGTAAGTTTTCATCGTGCCCTGTAAAATGGTCTTTTAATTCAAACATTTTTATCTCTCCAATCATAATGGAAGTTTGGCGATTATAACATTATTATATATTATAAAAAAGAACATTTACACTTAAAATACGATTTAAAAGGTTTAGTTTTCGAGCATATATTAATTATTCTTTTTGGTTTCTGACGGCATTTGCCCCATTATGGCTTTGTATGTTTTCGTAAAATACGAAGCGTTTGAAAATCCGCATTTTAAGGCTGCTTCCAAAACATTGTCGTTAGTATTTTTCAATATTCTGTGTGCCTCTTTACATCTTATAATATTTAACATATTGGTTGCGGTCATTCCTGTTATTTCTTTAAATGTGTGACAAAAATAGCATTTCGTAAAGCCTACGTCACGACATATGTCATCTAAATTTATGTTTCTTTCAAAATTTTTCTTCATATATGTAATTGCCGATTTTACCAATTCTGTTTTGGCATCCTTTTGATTTAAGGCATCGGTATTTTTGGCACTTTCGTAGTTTTTCATAAGGATATTTGCAATTTTTAAGGCGCATGAGCAAACATCAGATTCATAATACGCATCTTTAGCTTTTACGATGGATGCAATTTGCGTAAAAAGCAATGCTATGCTATTGTCGCAAACAATACTGCTTACTGCGGTTTCTGTAAAATCAAGCCCGACCTGTTTTAAAAACTCGATTTCTATAATAAGGCAATAATATTCTAAATCGCCCGATACTGAGTATAGCTGATGTATGGTGTCGGTGTTTACAATAATTGTATCGCCTGCATCTGCAAAAACTTCCTGTGCGCCGATTATTGCTCTTGCTCTGCCTTTTGTTATGTGTAAAAGCTCGATGTTTTCGTGCCAGTGCGGAGAAAACTTAGACAGTTCGTTTATGATAAAGGGTTTAAACGTCATAGGAAATGTCGGATTGTGTTTATGAAGCTCGTACATATTATCACCTCGCGTAAAGTATATCATACAGAAAACAAAAAAGCAATATAGTGTTAGATTATAACAATATGTTTTATTTACAACAGCATTTGCAATTGATATAATCTAGTTAAAGAATTTTAAAAAAGGACGTGTTAATTATGTATAATTTTCCGATAGGTGTAATGCTGCATAGCTTCAGATGCGAAACAAAAGATGCAATCGAAAAAGCTGCAAGCATAGGCGCAAAGGGCATACAGCTTCTTGCAACCTATGGCAAGCACAGCCCCGAAGAGTTAGTTGGCGACAAAAGAAAAGAGCTTATGGATATGATGAAATCAAACGGTCTTTGCTTTTCGGCTCTTTGCGGCGACTTTGGTGTAGGATTTTTTAATCCCGAAACAAACCCCGAAATGATTGAAAAATCAAAAAGAGTACTGGATTTGGCAAAAGAGTTGGAAACCAACATAGTAACAACTCATATCGGTGTTATACCCGAAGATAAAAACACAGACCGTTATAAAATTATGCAGGAGGCTTGCTTTGAGCTTTCGCGCTATGCAGACAGCTTAGATGCACATTTTGCAATCGAAACAGGTCCTGAAATTGCTGCTACTTTAAAAATGTTTTTGGACGACTTAGGCTCAAAAGGTGTAGCAGTAAACTATGACCCTGCAAACTTTGTAATGGTAACCGGTGATGACCCTGTTAAAGGTGTTTATACCTTAAAAGATTACATAGTTCATACCCACGCAAAAGACGGTGTAAGATTAAAAGACTCATCGCCTGAAGAAATTTATAAATACATAGATGAAGAAAAGCACTCGGGCAGAGAGTATTTAGAACTGCCTTTAGGTCAGGGCAAGGTTGATTTTGATAACTACTTAAAGGCATTGGAAGAGGTTGGTTATCGCGGCTATCTTACCATTGAGAGAGAAGTGGGAGCAAATCCTGCCGATGACATAAAATTAGCGGCAGACTTTTTAAGAAATAAAATTGCTACTCTTTAAGGAGGAAAAATGATGAAAAAATTAAAAGTAGGTATAATCGGAGCAGGAAACATTTCAAAGTATCATATTGATGCATACCGCAAAAATCCAAATGTTGAGCTTTATGCCCTTTGTGATATTAACGAAGACAGACTTAAAATGATGGGCGAAAAGTATGGCGTAACCAGACTTTTTACCGACAAAGACGAAATGCTTAAGCTTGATGAGCTTGATGCGGTAAGCGTATGCACCTGGAACAGCGAGCACGCTCCGTGTTCTATTGCAGCATTAAATGCAGGTAAGCACGTTTTGTGCGAAAAGCCTATGGCTACCAATGTTGAAGATGCTATCAAAATGAAAGAAGCTGCCGAAAAGAACGGAAAGCTTTTAATGATTGGCTTTGTAAGAAGATTTGGTAACGACTGCGACATAGTAAGAGATTTTAATTCCGTTGATTACTTAGGCGACATTTATTATGCTAAAGCAACCTATTTAAGAAGAAACGGAAATCCCGGAGGTTGGTTTGGAGATATGTCCCGTTCGGGCGGCGGTCCTATGATTGACTTGGGTGTTCACGTTATCGATTTTACCCGTTTTGTTATGGGTAATCCTAAGCCTGTATCAGTTTATGCGGCTACCTTTAAAAAGCTGTTTGACCGCAGTAATTTAAAGACTTCTAAAGAGTATCTTTCCGCAGGTAAGGGTGAAAAAGATATATGCGATGTAGAGGATTTAGCTACTGCAATGGTAAGATACGAAGACGGTTCTGTGCTTTCGATTGAGGCAAGCTTCAGCTTAAACATTAAAAACGACCAGGGAAGAATCGAGTTTTTCGGCACAAAGGGCGGAGCAAAACTTGAACCTGAGCTCGAACTTTATACTGAGGTTAACGGATATATGGCAGATGTTAATTTAGCTGCAAAAACTGCTTTAGAGTTTAACGGTCTTTTTGAAAATGAAATAAACCACTTTGCAGATTGTATATTAAACGGCAAAGAATGTATCAGCCCTGCGCAGGATGGTATAGAAATAATGAAAATTTTAATGGCTATATATGAATCCGCTAAAACAGAACACGAGGTTATTTTATAAAACTTGCGCAAGATTAATTGCTTGACTAAAAGCTGTTGCTGTGTTATTATGTTCGTGTATTGTATGAACTAAAGAGGTGAACAGAATGTTAATTCGGGACATAATTAATGGTTTAAACGATTGGAGTCCTATTAACAGAGCTAATGGGAACGATTTTATGATATACGGCGGCAGCGACCGCGATGTTAGTAAAATTGCGGTGTGTATGATTGCGACGCCAAATGTCTTGCGTAAGGCAAAAGAGCTTGGCGCAGAATTTATTATAACGCACGAGCCTACATTTCACGAATCGCTAAAAAGATATAACGGTGAAGATAATTATTTTAATGATAAGGTATACCTTGCAAAAAAGCAGCTTGTAAAAGAGATTGATATTCCTATATATCGTTTTCACGACTATTCACATTTTACCGAAGTTGATAAAATAAATGCCGGCTTTGTAAAAAAACTCGCTCTAAGCGGTACCTTTGACGGACAAAGAACATTTACACTTGATACTCCTGTGACCGTTTATGAATTGGAAAGTGAAATTAAAAATAAATTGGGTCTTTTTCATATCAGATTTATAGGCAAGCGTAATAAAAGGGTTAAAAATATTTCTTTGTGTGTTGGTGCGTGCGGTGATGCCTGTGTATACAATGAGTTAAACCGAGAGGGCATAGACCTTGTAATTTGCGGTGAGGTTACCGAATACAGCGTATGCGAATATGTAAGAGATTCGGCACAACTTGGGGTTGATATGGCTCTGTTTCTGCTTGGACATATGGGCTCTGAAAGAGCTGGCATGGAATATGTGTGTGATCATATTAATAGTACAATGAGTGGTATAAAAGCAATATACATAGAGAGCGATGAAGTATATGTTTAAAAGCGAAAACACGATGATTAATCATCGTGTTTTTTGCTGTAAAATTAATTGACAAAATTTTACGCATATGTTAGAATATAAAAAGCATTTTATATCAAAAAAGTGAGGTACTTTTATGGCATTTTATATGGAAGAAATGAGCGTTCGTGATATGGAACGTGCAATGGAAAAAACAAGTACGGTAATCATACCAGTAGGTGTTGTTGAGCAACACGGATATCATTTGCCGCTCAGTACAGATATGCACAATTCTGTTCAGGTAACGCGCCAGGCAGGGGACAGATTAAATGCAGTTGTTGCACCAATTTTACCTTATTGTTTTTCAGGTGGAACACTTTTAGGAACAGTAAATGTAAGTCCAAATACTTTTGGTTTGATGATTTCTGAAATATGTTCAGAGTTTGTGCGTATGGGCTTTAAGAATATCATTGTTCTTTTAGGACACGCCGGTACAGATAACAAAGCTGCACTTAAAAATACACTTCAGATGCTTCTGCGCAGAGATGAAGAGCTTGCTAAGAAAATTACATTATCTTTAGTTGAGTGCTGGGATTTATCTCAGACCTGGCTCGATGGATTTGCAATGTTGCCTGAGCACGATTTTCATGCGGGTATGATAGAAACATCTTTAATGATGTACTGGAAACCTGAACTTGTGCAAGATGAAATTGTGATGGATGATGAATATACATCAAAAATGATGCGTACAGACCAGGATTGGTTCGAAAAGAGAGAAAAACCGATTGACCATCCGTTTATTGTAGAAAAGGTAGGTCAGCGTGATGAGATTAAAGTCGGCGTTATGGGATTCCCCGAACGCGCTACTCGTGAGCTGGGTGAAAAGGTTTGTAACGAGATGGTAGACGGCTTGGTTGAGTATGTAAATATGCTCGAAAGCAAGAGTAAATAAATTAACTCTGATGGCATTTGCAGATGCTTAAAATAATTATACAGGATGTGAAATTATGGAGATTAAAGCAGGAAAATTAGCAGTTAAAATTTTTAAAACCAGAGCAGAAATGGGTGCTGCTGCCGGCGGCGATGCTGCGGCAAAAATTAAAGAGCTTATCGCAAAAAAAGGTGAAGTTAATATGATTTTTGCGGCTGCTCCGTCACAGAATGAAACTTTGGCAACTTTGGTTGCAGCTGAAGGAATTGACTGGAGCAAGGTTAATGCATTTCATATGGATGAATACATAGGCTTGTCACCTGATGCGCCGCAGGGCTTTGGTAATTTCTTAAAAGACAGAATTTTCAGCAAATTGCCGTTTAAGAGCGTTAACTATATTTATGCTGAAAATGAAACCGCAGAAGAAACTTGCGCAAGATATACAAAGCTGATAAAAGAAAATCCGATTGATATCGTATGCTTAGGCATAGGCGAAAACGGTCATATCGCATTTAACGACCCGTGGGTAGCTGATTTTAATGACAGCGAGGTTATCAAAAAGGTTGAGCTCGACGAGGTTTGCCGTCAGCAGCAGGTAAACGACGGATGCTTTGCAAAGCTTGATGATGTTCCTAAGTTTGCTCTTACCTTAACCGTTCCTACATTATATAATGCAGATTATTTGTTCTGCACAGTACCTGCGCCTACTAAGGCAGAGGCAGTTTACAAAACAGTAAACAACGAAATAAACGAAGACTTGCCGGCTACAATTATGAGAAATCACGATAACGCAGTTATGTATTGTGATTCAGACAGCGGTGCAAAGCTTTTATAAAAAACTATTAATTATAAAATTTAAAAAGGGACTGTAGCAAAATGATATGCACCCCAAAAGCTGGATGCTTTTGGAGGTGCATATAAAAAAGAAATGAAAAATCCTGCGGCATATGCCGCAGGATTTTTATTAATATTAGTTATTTGCCATTCTCTTATAGTTTTCGTATCTTTCGAGCAGGTCTTTTTCAGCCTTGTCAAACAACTGCTCTGCGATAGCCGGGAATGAACGTTTGAGCAAGAGATAACGGTTTTCACCTTCCATAAACTCACGAACGCTGCCGCTTGGCTCTTTCGAATCCAGCATAAACGGATTCTTACCGTCAGCTTTGAGCTGAGGATCATATCTCCACAGATGCCAGTAGCCTGCTTCAACAGCTTTCTTTTCTTCGCCGATGGTATTGTTCATACCTGCCTTAATACCGTGGTTAATACATGGAGCATAAGCAATAACAAGTGACGGACCCGGATAAGCCTCTGCCTCTTTAATTGCTTTGATTGCCTGAGCCATATTAGCACCTAAAGCAATCTGAGCAACGTATACATAACCATAGGTTGTGGCAATCATACCAAGGTCTTTTTTCTTGGTTCTCTTACCCGATGCTGCGAATTTTGCAACAGCAGCAGTCGGTGTAGATTTAGAAGACTGACCGCCGGTATTTGAATAAACCTCGGTATCAACTACAAAGATATTAATATCTTCGCCGGATGCTAAAACGTGGTCTAAGCCGCCGTAACCAATATCGTATGCCCAACCGTCGCCGCCGAACGCCCACTGTGAACGTTTAACGAGGAAGTCTTTGCGGTCGTTTATTTCTTTTAATGCATCAGATGAAAGGTCAGCATCTTTTAACAGAGCAACAATTGCATCAGCTGCTGCTTTAGATGCAGCTGCATCATCCATGCCCTCAATCCAAGCCTTGAATGCATCTGCAAGTTTTGCATCAACGCCGGCAGCGATTGCTTCTTCCATACGTTCTTTCAAGGTCTTTCTAACCTTTTTAACAGCTAAAACCATACCTAAGCCGAACTCGGCATTATCTTCAAAGAGCGAGTTAGCCCAAGCCGGACCCTTACCCTCTTTGTTCTTGCAGTACGGCATACTCGGTGCACTGCCGCCCCAGATTGAAGTACAGCCCGTTGCATTTGCAACCATCATACGGTCACCGAACAGCTGAGTAATAAGCTTAATATACGGAGTTTCGCCACAGCCTGCACATGCGCCCGAGAACTCTAAGAGCGGCTGAGCAAACTGTGAACCCTTAATACTTGTTTTATCCATCAGATTATCTCTGATTTCAAGGTCTGATGTGTAATCCCAGTTAGCAGATTCTTTTTCTACCATTTCGTCAACCGGCTTCATAACCAATGCCTTTTCTTTAGCCGGACATACCTGAGCACAAACACCGCAGCCTGCGCAATCACGCGGACTAACCTGAATGCGGAACTTAAGACCCTTAAGCTGAGGTCCGTTTGCATCTTTAACAATCATACCGTCAGGAGCGTTAGCTGCTTCTTCCTCAGTTAAAAGGAACGGACGAATTGTCGCGTGCGGACATACTAATGAACACTGATTACACTGGATACAGTTTTCAGGAATCCACTCAGGAACATTTACTGCAATTGTACGTTTTTCATAACGTGCAGTTCCCTGCTCGAAAGTACCGTCTTCAATACCTACGAATGTGCTTACAGGTAATTTGTTACCCTGCTGAGCATTTACAGGATCAGCAATCTTTTTAACAAAATCAGGACGGATGCCGTCAGATGTAACATCTTCTACTTTAGCATCTTTCCAGCTTGCCGGAACATCAATCTTAACAAGAGCATCTAAAGCCTTGTCAACTGCCTGACAGTTCATATCAACGATGTTCTGACCTTTTTTGCCGTATGTGCGGTTGATGGCATCTTTTAAGAGCGGAACAGCCTCATCAATCGGAATAACATTAGCGAGCTTAAAGAATGCTGCCTGTGTTACCATGTTGATTCTGCCGCCTAAGCCGATAGAAGAAGCAATTTCAACAGCATTTATGATATAAAAATCAATTTCGTTTTCAGCAATATATTTTTTAACATTACCCGGTAATTTTTCTTCAAGCTCATCAGGTGTCCATACACAGTTGAGCAGGAATGTACCGCCTTTTTTAAGACCTTCCAATACTTCATACTGATAGATGTAAGAAGGCTTGTGGCAGGCAATATAGTCAGCCTCATCCAAAAGATAGGTAGACTTAATCGGTTTTTTACCAAAACGCAGGTGAGACATAGTTACGCCGCCTGATTTTTTGGAGTCGTAATCAAAGTATGCCTGTGCATAAAGGTCTGTGTTATCACCTATGATTTTGATTGCATCTTTGTTAGCACCAACAGTACCGTCAGAGCCGAAGCCCCAGAACTTACAACGGGTTGTTCCTTCAGGAGCAGCATTAATTTTTTCACCAAGCGGCAACGAAAGATTTGTAACATCGTCTACGATACCGATAGTAAATCCGTTTTTCGGAGTATCTGCTTCGAGATTTTTGTAAACTGCAGCAATCTGAGTCGGGGTTGTGTCTTTTGAACCAAGACCGAAACGTCCGCCAACAATAACCGGAGCATCTGCTTTTCCGTAGAAAAGATTGCAGATGTCAAGATAAAGCGGTTCGCCCAGTGAACCCGGCTCTTTAGTTCTGTCAAGTACAGCAATCTTCTTAACAGTTTTCGGCAATACATCAAAGAAATATTTAGAAGAGAACGGACGATATAAGTGAACCTTAATAACACCAACCTTCTCGCCTTTTGCGTTGAGGTAATCGACAGTTTCTTCAATAGCTTCGCATACAGAACCGATAGCTATGATAACACGTTCTGCATCCGGCGCACCGTAGTAGTTGAACGGTTTGTATTCACGACCGGTAATCTTGCTGATTTCTTTCATATAATCTGCAACGATATCCGGAACTGCTTCGTAATATTTATTAGAAGCTTCTCTGCCCTGGAAGTAGATGTCAGGGTTCTGAGCCGTACCGCGAAGAACAGGATGCTCAGGATTTAAAGCTCTGTCTTTAAACTCTTTGATTGCGTCATAATCAACTAATTTTGCAAGGTCATTATAATCCATAACCTCAACCTTCTGTACCTCGTGAGAAGTACGGAAACCATCGAAGAAATGAAGGAACGGAACACGGCCTTTAATCGCAGCTAAGTGCGCAATACCGCCTAAGTCCATAGTTTCCTGAACGCTGCCTGATGCAAGCATTGCAAAACCGGTCTGGCGGCAAGCCATAACGTCCTGATGGTCACCAAAAATAGAGAGTGCGTGCGCAGCAATTGCACGTGCACTTACGTGGAATACCGCAGGCAAAAGTTCACCTGCCATTTTGTACATATTAGGAATCATTAATAAAAGACCCTGCGATGCTGTAAATGTAGTGGTGAGCGCACCAGCCTGTAAAGAGCCGTGAACTGCACCGGCTGCACCTGCCTCTGACTGCATTTCGCAAACATCAACAGTCTGACCAAAGATATTTTTCTGACCTTTTGCGCTCCATTCGTCTACGTATTCCGCCATTGTAGATGAAGGAGTAATGGGGTAAATTGACGCTACTTCGGTAAATGCGTAGGCATTATGTGCAGCGGCAAAGTTACCGTCCATTGTTTTCATTTTTTTTGCCATTATTTTTTCCTCCTTGCCGTATTTATTATTATTTTAATCATAATTTAGTAAGTATAGATAACCCATACTATATTATTGTAACATATTTTATCACAAATTACAAATAATATTTTTAAAAATTGCATTTTATTTACAGCAAAAGCAAAAACGGGTAAAAAACAATACCGACATTGCATTCGCAACGCCGGCACGGTTTATGGTACTATATGAAAGGGGGGGGTAGGTAAAATTGTGAGTATATCTACTCAATGAACATTATAACACATAAAAAATGATTTGTAAATATTTTTTTTCATTTTTTTCAATTTAATTTTAAAACCGGCAAAATTACCTCTTTCCAGCTATCAGAAAGTCTTTCAAAACTAAACGCCGCGTTTGCAGGACTTGTAGAAGGAAGACAACACATATCTACATCATATTTTGTTTTAGAATATTTCTTATATATTTCTTCGGATTTTTTGCCGTTAAAGCACAAAAGCCTTATATTTGCCTCATCAAAGATGGGTGACAAATCATTTGCCACAGGATTTTTTATTGTAGAATCGGCAGACCCAACTATATCACACGATGCAAGTGAATCCCAAAGTGCAATGCTATGCATTAAAAGCATGTTTTTCTTTTCATAAATTGTTTGCGGAGTATCACAGTTTAAAATATTTGCCATCACTTTCCAGAATCTGTTTTGCGGATGTCCGTAAAAGAAATTAGCCTCGCGCGATTTAACAGACGGAAAAGAGCCAAGTATTAAAATTTTGCTGTTCGCATCATAAAGAGGTCCGAACGGATGAATAATTGGCATAGCTATACTCCTTTTATAGTTCAAACAATCTTAAAATTTCTTCTTTATCCATAGCAGAAAGCAGCTGGTCGCCCTCTTTTATTATACTGTCGGCAAGCTCTGCTTTTTTCTCCTGCAATTTTAATATTTTTTCTTCAATACTGTTTTTTACAATAAGCTTAAACACCTGAACGTGATTTTTTTGTCCTATTCTGTGCGCACGGTCTGAAGCCTGATTCTGAACACTTAAATTCCACCAGGGATCATAATGAATAACAACATCTGCACCGGTAAGATTAAGACCTGTTCCGCCCGCCTTTAACGAAACCAGAAAAACAGGCGTATTGTCGTTATTAAATCTGTCAACCTGACGCACCCTTTCTTCGTGCTTTGTAGCACCCTCGATAAGGTAAAACGGAATTTTTCGGTCAGTCAGTTCTTGCTGCAGAATATCAAGCATTGACGTAAACTGTGAAAAGACCAGTATTTTGTGTCCCGATTCAATTGAGTTTTCTATTAATTCCATACAGGTTTCGCTCTTAACACTTTGTTCCTTATAATTTTCGTAAACCAAAGCCGGATGACAGCAAAGCTGACGAAGTCTTGTAAGCATAGCAAGTATGTGAAAACGGCTTTTTGAAAAATCAGAGTCTGCCAGGCTTTCTTCAAGCTCAGCGCGCATCTCGGCAAGATTTGCCGCATAAAGCTTTTCCTGCTCCGAACCGAATTGCGAATATATAACCGTTTCGGTCTTTTCGGGTAATTCTTTTAAGACTTCTTTTTTTAATCTTCTTAAAATAAACGGAGACACCATCTTGCGCAAGTCACTTAGAACATCCTCGTCTTTTTCTTTTATTATTGGGACTTCGTAGTTCTTTTTAAAATGTGCATACGTGAACAAAAAGTCAGGCATTAAAAAGTCAAAAATAGACCAAAGCTCTGCCAGACTGTTTTCAATAGGTGTTCCTGTAAGCGCCATTCGGTTTTTACTCGAAATCGCCTTTACCGCTTTTGCGTTTTGCGTACGAAAATTTTTAATATACTGCGCCTCGTCTATTATTTCAAAATCAAAAATATGCTTTCTGTAGCTTTCTAAATCCCTTTTAAGCAACTCATACGAGGTTATTACAATATCATAATTTTCAATTTGCCCAAGCTTTTGCTCCCGTTCTTCGGCGCTGCCAATTAAGGCAATAGCCGAAAGCTCAGGTGCAAACTTTTTAATTTCATTATCCCAGTTTAATACCAAAGATGACGGACACACAACCAAAGCAGATACTCTGCCCTTTTCCTCTTTTTCTGACAAAAGCAAGGATATTATTTCAAGGGTTTTACCAAGACCCATATCATCTGCCAAAATGCCGCAAAAACCATAGTTAATTAACGTTTTAAGCCATCTGAATCCATGCTTCTGATAATTGCGCAAGATATGTTTAAGCGTTTGCGGAACTGCATAATGTGTATCCTGAGAATCGCGTATACTCATTATCATTTCTTTAAATCCGCCGCCGCGTTCATAATGCAGGTGCGCACTTTCTTTAAGCACACGGTCTAAATACATCGCACGGAATTTAGGAACAGCAATAACTTCCTCAGAAAGCGAATTGACATTAAGATGCAAGCCCACCGTTAAAGATGCCAGCTCTGACAACGAACCTTGCTTTAAATCTATAAACGAGCCGTCCTTTAATCTGTGATATTTTTTGCGTTGCTTATACGAAGCAAGAACATCTGCAAGCTCTTGTCTTTCAATTCCGTCAAGTAAAATATTTAAATTTAATAAGTCTGAATCAAGTCTAACCCCCACTCCAACAGATGGCGCAGGTTTTATTTTTATTCCCCTAAAGCTTTCAGTTGCAAAAACCTCTGCATACTTGCGCAAGACATCTAATCCATCCGTCAAAAGAGTAAATATTCGCTCGTCATCACGATAAATATATGCATATCCATTTTCTTCATCTACACCCTGCATAAAACGTTCCAAAACCGTTTTAACAAGCAGCTCTGCACGAAGATTGCCCACAGTTTTAAACTCTCGTTTTTTATCGTATGCATCGTATTCTTCATCACCATATATAAATTTAAGGCCGGCTATTATACGACCTGTGCGTTCGCGGTCAAAATAAATCTTTGCTTCTAAAGGTTTGGGCATAAACTCTTCTAAATCTTCTGTGGTGCGTATGTTTATAAACGGAAAAATACTTGTAATAACATTATTATAAAAAGCACGCATATCATCATAGCTTATGCATAACTGCTCTTTTTCACATATCTCGGTCAAGAACTCTGAACATATGGATGAAAACTCTTTGTCACAAGCGTAAATACTTTCACCGCGAATTATATAAAGTCGGCTGTATCCTTTAATGAGTTTAAACTCGCTGTTTGATAATCGCATTACATACGAGTTTCCCGATTTTTTTATATAAAGACACATCTGCGGATTGTGCTTTTTTATATTTAGCTTTTGCTCTGTTGTAACTAAATAATTTTCGCCGCAAAGCTCTGTCAGCTCGTCAAGCATATACGGAGCAATGGTCATATGCTTTATTTCACCTGCGGCATATTGCGATTTTAAAAAGCTGTCAAAGTGCGACATAAAAAAGTGCAAAAACGGAAGCGATTCTTTCGAAAAATTCGATTCATCGTGCAAAAACGAAAAATACTTTCCGTATTCTTTTACATTTCCGTTTTTCATATCGTTATAAAATGCCGACAAATCTTTTATTACATACATATGCTCGTTTCCCAGACGAAACGACAGCTTAATATTATCAGGCTCGCCAAAATCAAAAACCGGTAAAAAGTTTACCAAAACAGAATCCTGCTCTGCCAAGGTTTTTCTGACAGTTTTTCTTGCGTAAGAATTGATTAAAGCCTGAGCTGTATTTTTTTCTTTATTTTGCTTTATTTCTATATCCTTATCTGCTCTGCGGCCAATATTTTTATTAAAAAACCTGTTCTCTAAGGTAAGCAAAAGCCCCACTACGTGCTTGCACGCACCCTCTGCTTTTCCGCTGTCTGCACAATCACAATTAAAGCTGTTAATCTCTTGAACATTGTCATCAATTTCCGCCTGCGGATGATATACACGATTGCCGACACAAATTGTGCCCTTTATCTGATATATATCAACAAATTCCGAATTTAAAACCTCGGCATTTTTTACACTCATTCCTGTTAAATATCCAAGCCCCTGAGTATATGTGCTGTTACTTTGCGCAAGCTTTCTTATTGTGTTTCTCGGAATAGGCATGTGCTCACCTCACCTAAATTTTTTGTGCCATATATTATACCACAAATCAGTTCAATTTTCAAGATGTTACAATACTTTATTTTCAAGGGTTTGACTGAACTTTGAACTTTGTGAAATCAGTCAAAAACCTTGTGGTTAGTAACAAATTAGTAACAGGTTAGTAACTATCTTTTTTCGCAGAAATCAAGGGAAATCCATCCTGCACCGGACTTCAATTTTCCCCATCCCTTCTTTGAACCCTGACCTGCTTTTTCAGCAACAATTGTGTAAACACCTTTGTTTCTGATAACACCTGCCACATTGTAGTTTGTACCTGCACCCCTTCTGATATTCAGTGCAGATGCAGTGACCTTGACAAGATAAGGTTTGAAAGGTTCAGGTGTAGAAGTAGTTGTTTTCACACCAAGTCTTTTGTTGACTTCTGCAACAATTTCATCATGTCTTTCATAAAGGTAATCACCGGGGCAAGACTTGTTTGCATAATCTCTGTGAACAGTCAGGTTGCATCCGTTTTTGTGATTCACTCTGTCAGACTTATTGGTTGACCAAACTAACTTCTTGATTTTGTTTCTTTTGCAGATGTCGGTCACAAGGTCAATCAATGCTGCAAATGCCTTGTCATTGACTGCATAAGGTGATGTCATATCACTTGCAACTTCAATTGTGACTGCTCTGTGGTCATTTGATGCGGAAGAAGTACACCAAGACCTGTTCTTTTCTTCAACATACATTCCAATTCTGCCATCATAACCAATGCCATAATTGCAAGATGCCTGTCTGCTTTCCGGTGCAAATATACTTCCAAGTGTTTCAACAGAACACTGACCAACTACACAATGAATTGTAATGGTATCAATTGCATGGTTTCTTTTGCCTGAATGGTTAGGACTTAACTTTGTATAACTTACCAAAGAACTGTTTGCCATTATTCATCTTCCCCCTTTCCATCACCTTCACACATTGCATTGATGGTGTCTAAATCCACAACATCCCCTTCTTCATCATAGATGTAACCGGTTTCTTCGTCATAGTTCAGACCGCCAACATAGGGAAGGTCATCATCAATTTCATGATTGTAATATCTTAAATTTAATTCAGGTTTCTTTGCCATAATTATTCCCCTTTCGGTTTAGTATAGGTTAATGCCCTTGCACTGTCTGAAACACCCTTGGTTGTAGGGTCAACAACTACACCGAGAATGACCAAAACGGAAAAGACCGCATTGACCACATCAAGAAGTTTGTTTCCCAATTCACCCAAATCAAGGGTGTAACCAAAAACGGATGCAATTACCTGAATCAGTAGAAGCACCGCAGGAATAATTGCAATCCAAAATGCCTTGTTTTTAATTCGTACAATCCAATTGATATTCATATTTGTCATCCTTTCCTTTTCAAATGTAATTCTTCAATTTCATCATGCATTTTTGTGACCATACCATTTCCACCCAATGCATGATATGCTTCATACATTTCCATAAAATTCTGATATGCGTATGAAGGAATTTCACCAAGTTTGGTGTATTTATCATGATATTCAATAAGCTGCACACGCAAAAGAAGCATTGTTCCCTTGCTGTTTGCATCCCTATCTTTTTTCTGCCTTTTCAGCAACCACACAATATATCCCATTAAGGATGTCAAGACAATGGGTAGTGCTATTTTATAGGTTGCCATCAAAAATTCCGCCACATCAAATCACCTGTTCCTTTCCTGAAATAAAGAACCGCCCTGAAAGGCTCAAATTTGCCCTTCAAAGCGGTTTTTGTTTTTAGGTATATAGTTCCATACCCTTTGTCCTTTTCGTTGCCCCTGTGGTTATTCTGTTACCAAATCACCACAATCAAGGTCAATCAGAACTTCTTTGACCTGATTCTTGATTCTTTCAGGAACATCAGCAAAGTTTTTCTTGCCTTTGATGATAAGTGTTGCATATACAACTGCCATGTCTTTCACATCCTTTCTGAATAGAATTTTCACGATAAACCAAAACATCAAGCATCACCATCCAAGATTGCCTGAACTTCCGCTTTCAGATGTTCCGGAACATCATCAATGGTTTTGATACCCTTTTTGATTAAATCCGCATAAACTTTTGCCATAATCAATACACCTTCCTTTCTTAAATCATCAGTTCATAAACTTCACACAAAGCAATCTGTGTGTCGGTCAACTGTGTTTCGAGGTTTGCATTCTTGTCATCAATGATTTTTATGTATTCATCTTTGGAATATCGCACCTGATTGAATTCATATTCAATATGGGTGTCATCTTCATGTGTGACTTCCACTTCCTGAATATCAGTGTTTATCCAAACACTGAAATCATCAATGACCTTTTCTTCCGGTTTGATTGTGCTTCTGATTCTGCCATAATCAATCATGATTTTCACCCTTTCCTTTGACATGATATAAATAATATGTTTCAGCATACTTTTCAAGCGGTTTCAAGTATTTCTGTTGCAGTCTGTAACTGTCGCACCATTTCAACCAACCTTTATATGAATTGATTGAACACCATTCAGAATATGTCATTTCCTGACCTTGTAACCGCTTTTTGTTAATTCCAAGCATCTTTCTTTTGAACTGTTTGCAAGTGCTTTTCCTTAACAAAGTATAATTCAGAAAAGACCGATAACCCACAAAATCAAGACCTCTTTTGAATGTAGGAAATACCTGCCAATTTTCCTTGATGGTTAGTTTCAAGTTTGCCCGGAAATATTCATCAATTTCTTTCCGCAGCTTATGCAGATATTCTTTTGATTCATGCAGGATTGTAATATCATCCATGTATCTGAAATAATGTTTTATCCCTTTGACTTCTTTCAGCCAATGGTCAAATGCGGAAAGATAAAAATTTCCACTGTATTGACTTAAATAATTACCAATTGGGATTCCTGAATCACCGGGTGTTGAATCAATAATTTCATCAAGCAACCACAAAAGGTCATTATCTTTGAACAATCGTCTGTATTTTGTTTTCAGGATTTCATGATTGATGGAAGGGTAATATTGTTTTGCATCAATTTTCAAACAATACTGTGACCCTTTCACATCAGTGTGCATTGCCTTTTGAACATTTGACAGACAAAGGTGAATTCCCCTTCCGGGAATAGCAGAATAAGTGTCAGAAGTCAGATTCCGCAGAATGATTGGTTCAATAATTTGAAGAACCGCCCACTGACAAATTCTGTCCGGGAAATAGGGCAATTTGTAAATCAATCGTTTCTTTTTACCATCATTTTTGATAAAAGTTTGATATTCAGAAGTGTGGTATGTCTTATTGATAAGCATTTCTTGAAGTTTCCCCAAATAATATTCAGGGTCAGCATCAACCATTTTAACTTCTTTGTACCATCCTTTTCCTTTCTTCGCATTCTGATGTGCAAGTTTCAGATTATCCATAGAACATATTGCATCCCACAATGTGCAACTATCATTGCCGATTGGGTGTATATGTCTTTTCATCTTTGGATTCCTCTTTGTATGCACTTTCAAACTGAATCTTCAAACGGATGGAATATCCTACCAATACAGTTCAAAAATAGAATTTTTATATTTTGCCATGAGGCAGGGCAAGCAGTTTCACAACATTTATTTTTTAATTGCATTTACTAAGTGACCGCTGATATTCCGATTACGATTACCGACACTATTATTCACATTCCAATAGAAAGTACCTGCATTACTGCCATTATTCCAATTACTGCCTAATTGGGTGATAAATAATGAATTTTTGTATCTTTATATCAAACCTGTGCTTGCCCGTTTATTTTAATTAAATTTTATGATGCCGTTGGTACATACACCAAGCGACCGCCGATAAACCGATAACGAACACCGACACCATTATTCACAAGCCAAAAGAAAGCACCCGCACTACCGCCATGATTCCAAATACCGCCCAATAGGGCGATTCTGTAACCATTTAGGTTTGCGGTAACATAAGCATAGTCACCAACAGGAAGTGAAGATGTTCCACCACAAATTTTAATGCTTGTAAACAAATTCGGGTAAAAGTATTGAAAAATATAATGGCATATGCTATAATAAGGTTGCGACATAAATCTGAATATTTGATATATACGTGTGTATTTTTATACCTTTCGGTAAAAATGCATGCTCTTTTTCGCATACGTGTATGTCAAAAGGATTTGTGTCGCAACAAAAGTCATGCATTTTTCGGTGCATCGGCTTTCGGTGCACCTTTTTTATTTTTACATACAAATTGGTGCACAGCGCAAATCCGCTGTCGCGAAACTAAAAAAAGAAAACCTGCCATATGGCAGGTTTTCTGTCTGTCTGACATTATATAATGAGAAAAATTATACAACACTTGATTTTTGACTTTATATGTGCTAATATATATTCAAATTTAAAATAGAAAACTGCCACCGGGTAGTTGAATGTTAAAAGCATTCGTTTGCATATCGTTAGGTCTTAGAAGATATGTATTCGGGTGTTTATTTTTTGGAGGTTATATGAAATTTAAAAATCCGTTTAAAGACCTGACCAAATTTGAGTTTGGTCTGTGGCTTACATCTGTTATTGTAATAACATTTTCGTTTGTGCTTTCAAGGGGCGAAGATGTTTTAACGCTAATTTCATCGTTAATTGGTGTTACTGCCCTTATTTTTGTTGCTAAGGGATATGTTTTTGGTCAGCTTTTATCGGTAGCCTTTTCTGTATTTTACGGAATTATATCGTTTTATTTTAAATACTACGGCGAAACGATAACATATCTGGGTATGACCGCCCCCGTCGCAATTTTAAGTTCAATATCGTGGTGGAAAAATCCGTATAAAGGTACAAAGGTTGTAGAGGTAAGCAAGCTGACTAAAAAGCAAATTACGTTAACCGGAACGCTTGCAGTTTTGGTTACAGCCGCATTTTATTTTATATTAAAAGCTTTGGGTAACGAAAATCTTGTTGTGAGCACAGTATCAATAGCCACAAGCTTTGTTGCCTGTTTTTTAAGCTTTTTAAGATGCCCTTATTTTCTTATGGTTTATTGTTTAAACGATATTGTTTTAATCGTTTTATGGATTTTGGCAAGCATTGAAGATATTGGTTATCTGCCTATGATTATGTGCTTTGTAATGTTTTTTGCAAATGATTTATACGGCTCTTACAACTGGATAAAAATGAGCAAAACGCAAAACACAGACACAATATAATAATTAAATAAGAAAAAAATAAATTTTTGTCTTGAAAAATTGGTATTGTTGTGTTAAAATGTTATATTTGTAAGGAATAATTAAAGACTATGATGAAGCAAAGTAGGCTCGCACTACCTAATAAAGAGAGGATTTCTCACCGGCTGAGAGGAAATCCGGTTAAGGCGATAACCGAAATTTCACTTCGGAGTTGCACGGCTGAACACAAGTAGGCTGTGACGATTAGCAGGCGTAAGCTGCGTTTGAGTGCTCTGCTTTGCAGAGAATCTGGGTGGTACCGCGGATGGCACAGCCGTTCGTCCCTTTTCGGGACGGACGGCTTTTATATTTTGCGTCTCGTAAAAAAGTATCTGGGTTAAAAACCCGTAAAAGAGCGGCTTTTTTGCCGCAGGAAAGGAATGAATTTTATTATGAAAGAGCAGCTTTTAAAAATAGCTGAAGAAGCAAAAAATGTACTTTCTGCTGCTGCAACAGCGGCAGAGCTTGAGGATGCGCGTGTTCGCTTTCTCGGTAAAAAGGGTGAGCTTACTGCAGTTCTTCGCGGAATGGGGCAGCTTTCAGCCGAAGAACGTCCTGTAATCGGTCAGGTAGCAAACGAGGTGAGAGGACAGATTGAAGATTTAATCGAAAGCAAAAAAACTGCTGTTTTAGCAGCAGAACGTACTGCCAAGCTTGCGTCTGAAAAAATTGACGTTACAATGGCAGGCAAAAAACCTGCTCTCGGCAAACGTCATCCGTTAACAACAGTATTGGACGAGGTTAAAGAAATCTTTATCGGTATGGGCTTTTCTATCGCAGAAGGACCTGAGGTAGAGCTTGACTATTATAACTTTGAAGCGTTAAATATCCCGAAAGACCATCCTGCACGTGATACACAGGATTCGTTCTACATTTCTGACAGCGTAGTGCTTCGTTCACAGACCTCGCCGGTTCAGGTGCGTGTTATGGAACAGCAAAAGCCGCCGCTTCGCATAATTTCTCCGGGCCGTGTGTACAGAAGTGACGCAGTTGACGCAACTCACTCACCTGTTTTCCATCAGATTGAGGGTCTGGTTGTTGACAAGGGTATCACTATGGCAGACCTTAAAGGAACACTTGAAACCTTCTTAAAAACTCTGTACGGACCTGAGGCAAAGATTCGTTTAAGACCTCACCACTTTCCGTTTACCGAGCCGAGTGCCGAGGTTGACGTTTCGTGCTTCGTTTGCGGCGGTAAGGGTTGCCGTGTATGTAAGGGCGAAGGCTTCATCGAAATTTTAGGTGCCGGCATGGTTCATCCTAAGGTTTTAGAGCGTTGCGGAATCGACCCGAATGTATACAGCGGTTTTGCATTTGGTCTTGGTTTAGAACGTGTGGTTATGCGCCGTATGAATATTGATGACTTAAGATTGTTCTATGATAACGACTTAAGATTCTTAAAGCAGTTCTAAGGGA
>JAFYXI010000070.1 GCA_017546245.1 Clostridia bacterium
AATTTCACCAAACCCCGAGCAGTCGGTCACAAAACGAGGCGACGCCAAACGCCCAGAAATAGGTGCAAAAAATATTTTAGCACAAAGACAGGCATTTGTAAAGAGTTTTTTAATAAAAAGTTAAAAATTTTATATATCTTTTAATATACAAAATAAACAGCTGTAGCAAAAGGAATTCAATTTTGCTACAGCTGTTTTAGGCTGGACGAAAAATAGCGCAGTACTCTTTCGAGTATCATCGGGCACTAAGAGCAAAGCATCGTTACACTCGCTTTGTCAAAGTGCCCAGTGTTACTGGACAAACTGAACCCGTAGGGGTTACCCGAAGGCGTACTTTTGTACGTCGAGTGGTGAAGTTTGTTCAAAACACAAGGCATTATAAAAAAGGAATTCGTCGTTTGACGAATTCCTACATTTAATTCTAACGCATTTAAATTTTATTGTTTTAATTAAAAGGCTTAGTTATACGTTTTTGCCTTGTGTGGTGTGCGCATTTTGCTACAGCCAGTTTTATTCACAACAGCCGTGTCTGTAATCCCTAATATCATCAAATCTGCAGTCTTCACGTTCCGGCGGGAAGAACTCATCGAACGGGAACTGAATTTTTTCAAACAGCTCGCAAGGACTGTCGTCGGTTGATGCAACACATTCTTTTTGCGGAATACAGAAATCATAAGCAGGAATTAAGAGCTGAACATTGCGCTCAATTTTTACAATTGAGAACAAGCCGATTGAAACGAATACACGTTTTTTCTCGCCGCCCATAACAAGATTTCCGTCAAAAATTTTACATACGCATTCAGGGATGGTAGAAAAGTCAATATCATCGCTGCAGCAACACATTTTGTCATGAATATCCACAACCTTTGCTCCCAAGCACAACGGGTCAACAACCTCTACAACCGCCTTTGGCATATTTGTCTTTTTCCACAGCTGTTCATCAAAGCTGTCATAGCTGTATCTTGATTCAAACACTTTTGCTGAGCCTTCTGAACCAAAAAGAATAACCTTTTTGTCAAACGATGCCAAACCCTCTACCTGAGTCGGCTTGCCCACACCCAGATATGCATCCAAAGTTATTTTGAAGAAGAATTTTAAATCAACCGTATAGTATCCGCGATTAAACGGAACAGGCTCTACATCAGGAAAAACCCAGATGATTTCTGCCTTACGGCATTTAACATTAACTGCGCAATCAATAATTTCCTGACCGGCAGCGGTTAAAAATACTCTGGCATCTTCAATGCAGTCTTTATCCTTGCACGAATCGTATACCTTATCTGTATGTACACACACCGCATCTTTAATTTCTCTTTCACAGCACGATGCGTTTTGACCATATCTTTCGCCCATATAAAAAACCTCCTTTATATATTGCAGTTTTGCGAGAACACGTCTCTATACAATATAATATGCAAAAGAAGGTTTTATGTGATGTTTTTCTTTAATTTTTATTAAATTTTATTTCCGTTTTAACGATAACTTTTTAATTAATCCGGTTGAATCAAGTGCTCCCCATACTTTTTTGAAGTTAAGAATGGCAACAACCAAAAACAGCACGGACTGATATACAAGATAATACGGAAGCTCCGAAAGTATCAAAACACATTGTGCAAAAATAAGCACGAAATTAGACCAGAAGTATGCAGGATTCATACGGATTTTAATCCACTTTCTTGTATGCACAAATCTTATGGCGAACATTGTAAAATAGCTTATAAATGTTGCAATCGCTGCTCCGTTCGCTCCAAAAAACGGAATTAATGCAATATTAAGCACAATATTTACAACTGCCGCTATCAGCGTTGTGTAAAAGGTGTATTTGCTTTTTTTCTCAACCATATACACGCTTGATAAAAACGCCGCCAGACAGCTGAACATAGTGCCCATGACCAAAAACGGCAGATATTTCCACGCCTCAAAATAATCAGGCGATGCCAAAAGTGCTGTTGATATCTGCGCCGTTGCGATTAAAACCGAGCCTGACAAAAACGCTATGGCACAATACATACCAAATACCTGAGAGAAAAACCGTTCTCTTTCTTTTTCTTCTGTAACGGCGGATATCTGCCACGCACCGCTGAAAATATTAGATACATGAATCAAAATGGTAGGAACTTTATTTGCAACCGCATAAAGTCCGTTTGCTGCCGTGCTTATTAAAAATGCGATAATATAACGCGACGAAATATTTATTATCCACGTACAAATAGTATTCGGTATCATCGGCACCGCATATTTAAGCATCTGCGCCGCCAAGTCGCGGCTTGCACTTTTTATGCTGATATATTTATAAAGCTTGGCTATAAAAAACAGCAAAACAGTCGATACCGCATCTGTTAAAATGTTTGCAAGCATATATCCTGCAGGACCCATTTTTAAAGGTCCTAAAAAAACTATATTAAGCACAATCATAAGCACCGTGCGAAATACGCCGTCTGCCGCATAAAGACGAACATACCCTAAAGCACGAATAAACTCGGCACACACCATCTGGAGCGATGATGCCAGTATATAAATGTATATATACCCTACAAATTCAGATAAAAATTCTATCTTTCCCATCAGCGGAGCAAAGCACAAAAGCACTAAAAATCCGCATAACGAGGTTAACAGCCCTAACGTATATACACTTTTTTTGTCAGAAAGCCTGTCAAGACCAAAACGAATTATTGCGTGTGTAATGCCTAAAGTAGCAAGCGGAATTAAAAGGTTGCAGGTCTGAACAACAATATCGACCGTTCCGTATGCCGACTCTGACAAAACACGGGTATAAAAAGGCATTAACAAAAACACCATAAGCTTCGATGCCAATGTTCCTGCTGCAAAAACCATTGTGTTCTTTGCTAGATTTTTGTATTTATCCATAAACGGGAATCATCTCCGAAATAAAATTTTATAAACAAACTATCCTATTATATATATTATCACAAATTTTTAAAATGTCCAGTTTATTTGATTATTTTTAACATTTAATACAAAACAGCTGCCGCAAAATTACGGCAGCTGTTTTGTTATATGCTCATCTGTTCCATAGGTTTAGAAACAGTAATTGTATATTGAATGCTGTTTTTTAAATCACGGCTTTTTAATACCGCGCTTATTCCCGATTCAGTTAATGCTACGGCTAACTGCTCCATTGTTTTAGGAACAATATTATAATCTTTTATTCCTTTCTTTGCGTTTTTGCCAAAAATTTTTCCCGAAATAAGCTTGTCTACATAGGCATCGGTCTGTGCCACATCAAAGCCTCGGCTTATTATAATATCTACAACCTCTTTTTGCAGATTTTTATCCGAAAGTCTTAAAAGCGAATTTGCGTGAAATTCGGTAAGATTATGCCCCGACAGCTTGTCTATTACCTCCGGCGGTAATTTTAAAATGCGCAGCTTGTTATCAATTTCATAAGGATTTTTACCTAACTTTTTTGCCAGTTCTTCGACCGAAAAGCCATATCTTTTAATATAATGGTCATAGCTTTTAGCCTCTTCTGCAAAGCTCAGGTTTGACCTTTGTGTATTTTCGACCATATTCATAACTACCGCCGCATCGTGACTTGCCTGAAACAAAATCGCCGGAATTGTCTTTTTACCCGCAAGCTTAGATGCCCTTAATCGTCTTTCTCCTGCAATCAGCTCGTAAACACCTATACCCAGTCTGCGCACGATTACAGGCTGCATAACACCATAGGTGCGAATTGAATAGCTAAGCTGCCACAGCTCGCTGTCATCAAATATGCGTCTTGATGTATCGGGGTTAGGCATTATCGCCTCTATCGGAACATTCATAACCTTTTGCGGATTTGCAATCGACATTTGCTCTTTGTTTTCTTTTAATAACGACATTAATTCCATGTTTTAACCTCCTAAAAAACCAATTTCTTTATTTTCCAACTTTTTCCAATAAAATAATATCACCAATTGTAAAAAAATGGAAGCTAAATCGTGCGCCATTATTCGCTGTTTTTTAGGAAAAAATAATAAAAAAAAGCGCCATATGACAGATTGCACTAAAAAATATGCAGATAATCTGTCATATGCGCGCCAATTTAGTCGAACGATTTTTATGTCGATAAGTTCACTTTTTATCGAAACAGAAGAAAAAATGCAATTACCACTATACCTAAAACTATGCGATAGTATCCAAACGATTTAAAATCGTGCTTTTTAACATACTCAACCAAAAATTTAATAGAAAGTAGCGATACAACATATGCAACAACCATACCAACCAACAAGGTTACAACATCAGCCAAAGCAAATGCCGCATCGTATGTAACGATTTTTAAAAAGCTTACGCCAAACATTACAGGAATCGCTAAAAAGAACGAAAACTCTGCCGATACTGCACGCGAGCAACCTAAAATCATACTTCCTAAAATGGTTGAACCCGAACGTGATGTTCCGGGAATAATTGACAGCACCTGAAATGCGCCGATTAACAATACCGTTTTATAATCAAGCTGTGATATTGAGTCAATCTTTGCATTTTTCTGTTTTCTTTCTATAAATATAAATGCTATACCGTACAAAATAAGCATTGCCGAAACTACATACCAGTTTTCGAAAGTTTCCATAAAATCGTTAAGTGCCAGACCAATAACCGCAGCAGGCAGGCAGGCAACAACTACCTTAAACCACATCTGCCAGGTATCTTTTTTCTGCTCTTTACTCTTTTTAGGCGAAAACGGATTTAATTTATTAAAATAAAGTGTTACAACAGCTAAAATTGCACCTAACTGTATCACATATAAATATAAATCCGAATTGGTAAAACCGTTGTTGGCAATAAATTCGTTAACTAAAATCATATGCCCCGTCGAGCTTATAGGAAGCCATTCGGTTATTCCCTCAACCACACCCAAACGCAATGATTTTAAAATTTCTATAATGTTCATTTTTGCACTCCCATTCTTTTATATGTAAATATTTATGCTCTGTTTTATAATTATATCACATTTTTTAATCTTTGTCATCCCCTTTTAATACAAAGCAAAAAGCATCAAAAGCTTTTATCCGCAAAAATAAAATGAATAAATATATTAATGAAGGCTCACACTAAAATCAGCAAAATAAAAGGAGGATTCGTAATGGATTTAACAACAAAAGAACTTTCAGCCATCGAAACACAGCTTGAAAAAGAAGA
>JAFYXI010000071.1 GCA_017546245.1 Clostridia bacterium
AGCTTTGGGTTACCCGAAGACGTACGCAGGTACGTCGAGAGGCGAAGTTTGTTGATAGCAAGAAAAGTTTTGTTTTTATGAAAAATCGAAAAAAATTCGATTTTTCTACCTTAAAAATCTAACTTTAACAATTATATTATTTATATTATATTTATTTTTTCTTTTCTTGCGTTCCGGAGTTTTTTAACATCCCTTTATTTGGTTGTTTCTGCCTCAACCAGTCTTGCCGCACCGTAACGCTCTCTTAAAGCATTTTTCTGAATTTTACCGGTAGCATTTCTTGGAATATCAGCAAAGATAATTTGTTTAGGTCTTTTATATCTCGGAAGTTCCATACAGAACTCACGAATTTCTTCTTCTGTTGCGGTCATACCCTCTTTAAGCTGAATTATAGCCGCTGTAATTTCGCCCAGACGCTCGTCAGGAAGACCGATTACACCTACGTCGTTTATCTTTTCGTTAGAACGTAAAAAGTCCTCAATCTGAACAGGATAAATATTTTCACCGCCAACGATGATAACGTCTTTTTTACGGTCAACAAGATAGATAAAGCCTTCTTCATCCTGTCTTGCTACGTCACCGGTATAGAGCCATCCGTCAGGAGTTAAAACATCGCGTGTTGCCTCAGGATTTTTATAATAGCATTTCATAACGCCGTCACCCTTTAAGCACAGCTCGCCCACTCCGCCGGGTTCAACCTCGTTGCCCTCGTGGTCAACAATTTTTACCTGCCAGTTATATCCGGGAACACCGATTGCACCAACCTTGTGAATGTTTTCAACACCCAAATGTACAGCACCCGGTCCGATTGATTCACTAAGACCGTAGTTTGTGTCGTATTCGTGATTCGGGAATACCTCTTTCCAGCGTTTAATAAGCGACGGCGGTACAGGCTGTGCACCAATGTGCATAAGTCTCCACTGCGAAAGTCTGTAGTCAGAAAGATTTATTTCTCCGCGTTCTATTGCGTCCAAAATATCCTGCGCCCACGGTACTAAAAGCCATACTATGCTTGCCTTTTCGTCAGATACCGTCTGTAATATCCACTCAGGCTTAATACCCCTGAGAATTACTGCCTTAGAGCCTGAAATAAGCGAACCGAACCAGTGCATTTTCGCACCCGTATGGTAAAGCGGCGGTATACACAAAAATACATCATCGCGAGTTTGACTGTGATGCTTTTGCTCAACCTTACACGATGCCACAAGCGCTCTGTGTCTGTGCAGAATAGCTTTAGGAAATCCTGTTGTACCGGATGAGAAATATATTGCTCCATCATCCTCGTCATCAATTTCAACAGGCGGGACAATTGACGAACAGTATGTAATCATTGTTTCATAGCTGTCTGCAAAAGACGGAACTTCTTTTCCGACAAAAAAGTAATGCTTGATTCGCAACTTTGGCAATACGCTTTCTAATCTTTGAGTAAATTCAGGACCGAATACCAACACCGAAACATCGGCAAGGTCTGCGCAATACTCAATTTCGTCGGCAGAAAATCTGAAGTTGATGGGAACTGCAATTGCACCCGACTTTAAAATACCGAAGTATATCGGCAGCCAGTCGATGCAGTTCATCATTAAAATCGCAACCTTGTCACCTTTTTTTACTCCTCTTGTTAAAAGAAGATTTGCAAAGCGGTTAGCTGCTACGTCAAATTCTTTCCACGTCAGCTCACGTCTGTATTTTTCTCCACCCGATGATTCAATAAGGCTGTATTCGTGCCACGAAATATTTTTATCAGGCTGATTTTCAGGGTTGACCTCGACAAGACTTACCTCGTTCGGATGAAGTCTTGCGTTTCTTTCGAGAAAATCTGTAATAGGCATAAGTTAATTCTTCCTTTCAAGATATAAGCGCAATAAAGCTTTACTGCACATTCAGTTTTTTATTATTCATCACCTAAAGCTTCTTTAGCCGAAACCAAAACCTTATTTTCGTAGCAGGTAAACATTGCATCTACCTTTTCTTTATTAAGCTTTGGTGTAAACAGGCTTACTGCCGGAACAATAATAAGTCCTGCAATCATTGCAACTGCACCGCAGTTAATCGGCGACTGTAAAACAACCGGAAAGCTCGGTCTTATAAGCATATTAAGCACCATAATTCCTGCACCGAAAATAAAGCAAGCCCAAACAGATGCTTTAGATACCTTTTTGCTGTATAATCCAAAGAGGAACGGAGCCAGGAACGCACCGGCTAAAGCTCCCCACGAAATACCCATCATATCTGCTATGTAGCCCAGCTTATCTTTATTGATTGCAATAAATGCAGAAACCGCAACAAACACTACAATGAGTATTCTCATAATGAGTACCTGTTTTTTCTCATCCATATTTTTAATAACGTGACCTTTTAACAAGTCAAGCGTTAAGGTTGAACTTGATGTAAGTACCAATGACGAAAGAGTTGACATTGATGCAGAAAGCACCAAAACAATAACTACACCGATTAAAACATCGGGCAGATTTTCAAGCATTGCAGGGATAATTGCATCATATCCGCCAACAGGCATTCCTGCTTCTGTAACTCCCAGACCTGCGATTCTTCCGAATCCGCCCAAGAAGTAACAGCCGCCTGCTACAATAACAGCAAAGATAGTAGAAATTATTGTTCCCTTTGCAATGTTTTTCTCGCTTTTAATCGCGTAGAACTTTTGAACCATCTGCGGTAGTCCCCATGTGCCAAGCGATGTTAAAATTACAACACACGCTAAATTAAACGGGTCAGGACCGAAAAATGATGCATATGCACCCGGAATTTCGTGCTCTACCTTAGCAAGTTCGGTAAGCGAACCCATAAATCCGCCGTGACCGTTTAACACCGCAACTATAACTGCAACGATACCGCCAAGCATTATAATTCCCTGAATAAAGTCGTTTATTGCAGTCGCCATATATCCACCGGCTATAACGTAAATTCCGGTAAGAACTGCCATAATAATAACACAAACATTATACGAAACACCCGGAAAAGCCATTTCGAACAAACGGGATAATCCGTTGTATAAAGATGCTGTGTAAGGAATTAAGAATATGAAAACTATAAGTGATGCAACAATTTTTAAAGCGTTGCTGTCAAAACGTTTTCCAAAGTATTCGGGCATTGTTGCCGTTTTTAAGTGCTGTGTCTGAAGTCTTGTTCTTCTGCCGAGTATTACCCAAGCCAAAAGCGAACCGATAAATGCGTTGCCAAGACCAATCCAGGTTGATGCAACACCGAATTTCCAACCAAACTGACCTGCATATCCTACAAAAATAACTGCCGAAAAGTATGATGTACCATACGCAAAAGCGGTAAGCCACGGACCAACACTTCTACCGCCCAACACAAAGCCCGAAACATCGGTCGCATGTTTTCTGCAATAGAAGCCAACACCCAACATTACTGCGAAAAAGATTACCAACATTACAATTTTTACTGCCATTTTAACCATCCTTCCATTTAATAATTTTTTGTCGATTCAGAAGACGGAAGGCAATAAAAAAGCCGTCCTCTAAATAAATCAGAGGACGGAAAAAATCCGTGTTACCACCTCAGTTTACAAGCTCCTCACGGAGACCTGCCTCGACAAGTAGCATAAGATACTGAAACTCTTATAGTACTCTGCGCTGTTACGGGCACACCCGTCAAAGGTTACTGTTATTTCTCCTTTGCAGCTCCCGGACTGTATTCGGACTATTTCAAGACCCCGGCTCGCACCACCCGCCGTTTCTCTGTGCTCCATTCATAGCCTTACTTGTTTCCGTTCCTAGCCTTTACAAGACATTCTAACACACCAAATTTAATTTGTCAATACGTTTTTTGTCGATAGATGTAAAATTTAAATTGTATAATTAAATGCGAAAAGATTTTACACGTCTTTTCGCATTATTTTTTTATATTTTTTGGAGGTGTGAAACACAATGGCAAGAAAAAAATACAAGCTTTTAACCTATGAGGACAGAAAGAAGCTTGAAGAAATGTACTTGAACAACGAACGCCCTTCGGACATCGCCGACAAATTGGGCGTTCACACGGCTACAATTTACAAAGAATTGCAGCGCGGCGACACGGGAACGCTTGACAAGAACTTGCGTTCCGAATATAGCGCCGAACTTGCACAGCGCAAAACAACCGAAAGTTTAAAGAACCGCGGCCGCAACCTTGAAGAAGCGGCAGCCAATGCGTAAGGGGTGATATTGTGAAAAAGCTTCCTTGTGGCTTGTCGCAAAAGCTTCCGCGCTTCTGCAAAGGCCGAAAATGCATAGATTGCCCGTTGAATAATGCAAATAGAAAGGATTGATTTTCTAATGGTAAGCAAATATCTTTCGGACAAAAAAGAACTTCCCGCAATAGTTATTCCGCTTTCGGTAGCGGGGCAAGTAAAAAAACAAACCCTTGAAGACTACACACAAAAAGCAAACCTTGTTACAAAGGAATTAAGCGACCTTCTTAAAAAAATAGACAAAGAAATTATCGGCGCTTCCTATGTGGTTACGGATTGCAGAACTGAATTTGTACGCGTTCACTACAAGGGCGGCAGCTACTACGACAAAAATGTTACGGGCTGCAGCTTGGGTGTTATTGCGATAGATGTTATTGAAAGAATTATTTAGGAGGAGCGCAGACGATGAACAAAGAACGCTACATTATTAACGAATGCGAAATAGAACTTCTTGAACGCTTCGAAGGCACAACGGCACAGAAGAAAGACCCGTACAGATACGACAGTTTCGATAAAACTACCCTTGCCGCGTTTTGTCATATGAAAGACCGCAGCAATGATATTTTCTTCAAGAGGTATCAAGCCGCGCGGGAGGTTATCGACCTTATCGCAAAACAAGTGGGGATTGACCCGGAAAACACGGGCTTTTGGCTCTACGCCCCCGACCTTGACGGCACAACCGCTATTGTTAGACGTATGCAAGATTGGTTCAGCCGCAGCGGTGAGAAGGCGCAACTAAAAAGGCGGCTTCAAGAATTGGAACAAGAAAATCTACTTTTACGCTCACTAATTCAAAAATAGGAGGAATAAAAAATGTTATCAATTAAAAATCAAAAGTACATATTTGAAAGGCTGCTGAAAGGCAATACCGTTTCTTATGAAAAGTTAGACGACAAACGCTTCGTATTTACCGACGGCGTAAGGCTGTTTATTTTCTCGGAAGAACAAATCAAATTTGATATTACCAAATGCGCCCCGTCGGATAAATTAAAGAATGTTTTAAGGGACGCTTTGAACGGCCGCGAATTAAGACCGACCGAAGAAATAAGAGCGGACGAACGCAAAAGCAAATCTTATAGACGCTTACTTTCCCCCGACGGCGTATGTTCTATATGGATTGAAGACGAATTCGTCAAAGATTACAAAACTTGCTTATTTATCGGCGAAGGCCGCAAAAAGCACGTTTGCGTATTAGACGATTACGGCGACTTACTCGCGGCAATTATGCCTTGCGACATCGACAGAGAGGACGGCGACGAATGATGTTTAAAACATATCCCGGAAGCAAAATCAAAAGAATATTTGAAAAGGAACTTGAAGAACTGAACACAGAACACGAAATTTTACAAGTGGAACATATCCCCGAAGCGATACGCGAAAATTACGCTTGTTTAGTTGAGTATATACCCCGAAATGAATACAAAATCGAAACGGACTACAAAAAACTTGAAAAAGATTACAATGCGCTGTTATCACATCATAACAAATTATGCGACGCGCTTTACACTTCTTTGGTTTACGATGAAGACGGCAACCCAACCGCCGCAATAGCAGACGAAGCCAAATTAAATGAAGCGATAGACCTTGCAGCGGATTTCTTCGGTTAAGCAGGGGGCGTTATGGGAATTCTTTGTCATAATTACAAATGCGACCATATAAGCAAAAGGAAAACGAAATGGCAAACAAAAGACGGGAAGCCGCTTTATAGATGTACGCTTCAAGAAACAATTATAAGCGATTGCCAATAATTCAATTTGTGTTAATTGCACAGTAGAAAAACACTTCGCGGAGGAATGAGAAAATAACAACAGAAGAAGCAATCGCAGCTTTTAAAGCGCAAGTCCCGGTCGTTTCCCGAAATGTCGGTTTTGATATTGAATATTTGAAAATATCGGCCCTTATATATCGGCTTAACGACGAAGGCAAAATGCAACTTACGCTTGAACTATTAGACAAATGCAAACACAGCGTAACAATTACAACCCCTTCAATGGTTAAATTAAAGGAGGATTGACAAATGGAAAAAGAAAATATCCGGCGTTTTCTTCGTGATGAAGCGGAATTAACGGGCGTTCTGTTTGACGCATACCGCGAAAGTGAACGCGGCGAAGTATGCGTAACGCAAATCAATGCGCGGCGCGCAAAGATATTCAAGGATATGTGCATAAATTTTCTAAATAAAAACGGAATAAAAGATTTCGCGATAACAAAAGACGGAATTCAATTCTACGGCCATTATAAAATTACATTTCGTTCGGAAAATGCTAATCTTAACGGCTACTACAAAATTTTATGAAAGGATTTTGAACAATGGATAAGAACGTACATTCATATTTTAAAGGTTTTACAGACGGAGCGGCACAGAGAGCGGCAGAAATGCCCGCAGAAAGAAAAAGCATTACAAATGTTTCCTTATATATAAAGGAAGAAAACAAAGACCACGAACGCCAAATGCGCCGTGAAGCGAAATTACGCGCGCGTGCGGGTTGGACTTTCCTTGCGGGCCTTTGTTGGGGTTTAACGCCTTATTTCTTCCATATAGCACACGCGGCCCGCGGAAGTAATGTTCCGGGCGGCGAAATCGTAATCCCCCTTATTCCCTTCTTTTGTGCCTTATTACATAGTGCAGAAAATAAAAGAACAAAAAAATAACTGCTTCCGCAGGAAACGAAAACAGTTAAACAATACAACGGCTTTTCGCCGTCGCTTATCAACATATTTATTATATCACGGCAGCGGCGAAAAGTCAATAACAAATACACACGGCCGCGGGCTGTTTTCGGCCTTGTATTTGATATTATCTTATCAACCACAAAGGAATACCAAAAGAGAATAAAGACCCCCGAAGCCCTACCCGAAAAAGAAAAAAGAAAAAATATTATTTTTTATATATGGGAAAATGACGGATAGAAAGGGGGTGCGCCGTTGGGGTGTGGTAAGGGTGTGTAAACTCAAAGAGTTTTCCACGCTTTCCATATCCCAACAAGCAGGGGGAAGGAAAGGTGTCATTTTCCTTTACTTTTTGCTTTCCTTCCCCCTTCTCTTGGGTTATTGACTTTTTGAAAGTTAGGTGAAACAATGATACGCGAAAAAAATATAATATCGGGCGCGATGTATGAAGCGGAGTTTTACCCGGTATTCCCCAACGGCCGACGTATGCCGCAGAGAAAACCGAAAAGCCGTCCGACATCAAAGGAACAAGCGAACCTTAACGACAAGAACGCCCGAAAAAAAATCGTCCGTTTGGTAAATGCAAACTTTGGTAAAGGTGATATTGTTATACACGGCACATATTGCGACAGCGAAATGCCTTCTTCCGAAGAACAATGCCGCAAGGATATTCAAAACTACATACGCAGGATAAAGCGGTACAGAGAAAAGCAGGGCTTGCCCGAAATGAAATACATATACGTCATTGAAGCGAAGGTAAGTAAAAAAACGGGCCTTGTTCGGTATCATTTTCATATGATTACTAACGCAATGGATAGAGATACAGCCGAAGAAATGTGGCCTTTTGGTGATTGGACGAACGCTGACAGATTACAACCCAACGAAAAAGGGTGCGAAGCTTTGGCGAAATATCTTGTTAAGAAGCCCGAAGGCGGCAAACGTTGGGCGCAATCCCGAAATTTAGATAAGCCAAAAGAACCAAAACCCAAAGACGGTAAAATTTCAAAGCGCCATTTACAGCGCCTTGCAACTGAACACATAGACGACGCGCCTTATTGGGAAAAGCGTTACAAGGGTTATCGCTTTATCGAAGCGGCCGCGCGATACAATGAATATAACGGGCATTGGTATTTGTCCGTCGTGATGTTCAAGAAAAACGAAACGGAGGTAATGCGAAAATGAATATTGAAAAATCGGTGCTTATTAGTATTCAGCCCAAATGGTGCAAGCTTATAGCATTAGGCAAAAAGACGGTTGAGGTAAGAAAAACAAAACCGAAGCTTGGAACGCCTTTTAAGTGTTATATCTATTGCACGCTATCGGGAAGCAATGAGTTTTTCAAAGAAGATTGTAAAGGCGATATTGCCGAATGGAACAGAAGTGAAATGGCATTAAAAAAAGGCAAAGTTATAGGCGAATTTGTGTGCGATTATATGACGGGTTTTAAGGCGATGGGCGAAGTGCAAGCGATATACGGCGAAACGCAGGAAACTTGTTTGTCAAACGATGAAATCATAAAGTATGCGGAAGGAAAACGGCTTTATTATTGGCATATATCCGACCTTGTAATTTACGATAATCCGAAGGAATTAAACGAATTCGTCGTGGAACGTTACCCGTGTTTGGCAAAATTAAAAAGACCGCCGCAAAGTTGGTGTTATGTCGAAGAAGTGGAAGGCGGTGTATTATGAGTTATAAACCATACGTTCACGAAAACGTCGAACAAACTTGCCTTTTTAGGTGGGCGGCTTATGAACAAGGCAAATACCCCGAATTGAATTTGCTTTATCATATCCCGAACGGCGGCAGCCGCAACAAATACGAAGCGGCCAACTTGAAGCGGCAGGGCGTAAAAGCGGGCGTACCCGATTTATGTTTGCCCGTCGCCCGCGGAAAATACCACGGCTTGTATATCGAAATGAAAGCAGGAAAAAACACGCCTTCCAACCTTCAAAAAGATTGGTTGAAGGCACTTAACGAACAAGGCTTCCTTGCTGTTGTCTGCTATGGTTGGGAAAAGGCTTCGGAAGTCTTAATACAATACCTTGAAGGGAGGATTGACGAATGAACTATATTGCATTTTTATTTACGGCCGCTTCAATCGTGGGAACACTTGCAAACAGTTTTCAAAAAAAGTGGTGCTTTTATATATGGCTTTGCACTAATTCTTTTTGGTGTATATATAACACCATTAACGCGCAGTATGCGCAAGCCTTGCTTTATGTCTTTAATTTGGCAACGTGTATTATAGGCCTTTACAAATGGCGAAGGCCCGTTCAAATAGCGGCCGACCTTTCAAACGGACACGATAAAGGCTGTATTGTGGAATATCGAAAAACAAAAAACGGTATAGATGTTTTGTCGTGCAAATATGACGACGGAGCGGCAACCGACACAGAAAACAACGCTACATTGCGCGGCGACGATTTAAAAGAATTGGTTTTGCCGCCTTTGCGCCGCTGTAAGCATTGCGGGAAAACGGGTGTATATTACGGTGAAAATTTCGGCGGCGGTGCTTCTATGCGGGCAGAAGCTATTATAAAACATCATAACGCGGACGGCGAAGAAATTTTCTTATGCCAAAATTGCCATTTAAAAGCACACGAAATAAAACCACACGCAGCCGACGGCTTCCGCGCTGACGTTGCAATAATAGACGAACCAAAGGAAGCCGAAAAACCTTCGGAGGAAATCGAAGACCCATATACAAGAATGTCAAAGGCTTTTGACGTTTTTAAAACGGCGGTTATAGATGCAGTACGCCCAATGCTCGAAGCGCATATCGACGCATTTTTCAAGTTTCCAAAAACATTTCGCGGCGGCGTTTATGAATTCTTGAAATGGCAAGACAACGCCACAGACCCGCGCTTGCTACATAGAGCATATAACGCGAAACGATACAGAACGCGCAAAAAGAACCTTGCGCGCCTACATCGTGAATATAAAAAATATATCAAGAAAGGCGGCGGCAGAAAGTGAAGAAAGATTTTACAAGAGATTATGCAACAGAAGCTTTTCGGCTTTATGCTGCTATGGGTAAGCCGTCGTATGAAGAAGCCACAAAGCAGATATACGAAGCGGCCTTGAATGATTGCGAATTCAAAGACCCCGAAATCGCCAATATATCAGCCGAAGCAGCGGTAAACAATGCAACGCCGCTTTTGCTTGATATTCTCGCGGTCGAAAAAACTATTGACATTTTGGAGCGGGGCAACAAAACACATATTGCCCGCGCTATATCCGACGTTTACTTCGTGCAGCCCGAACAGCCATTGCGCCGCGGCGACATTACCGCGCGCGTGCGTCGCTATTCCCTTACGGCTTTTGCAAGTGAACGCAATGTTTATTTATGGCTTAAAGAAGCCCGCTTATTATTCGCGGCCGTCCGTGGCCTACGTATAGCGGAAGCCGACGCAAATAAATATAAAGTTTGCAGTAGTAGCGTATTGTAATGTGTTATAATAAACACGATGAAAGTATATAAGCCTTGCGCCTTCGGGTGCAGGGCTTTTGTATTTTGTGGGGTAACACGTTGCATATTGCAAGGGGCGGGAGCGGCAACGAATAACAAAGGGTTAGTGCTATGAAAGAATATGCAAAAAGTTTTTACTTGTCGAAGGCTTGGCGCAAGACGCGCGACGCATACGCTACAAGTCAAAACGGTTTATGCGAACGCTGCAAGCAAGCGGGCGACATAGTACATCATAAACAATACATAACGCCAAAGAACATAAGCGACCCGCTTATTACTCTTGATTGGTCGAACCTTGAATTGCTTTGTCAAGATTGCCACAACAAAGAGCATATGAAGAAGCAGAATTCGCGTTATGTGTTTGACGAAAACGGAAACATACTCCCCCCGGGGTGCGAAAAAAATAAACGCCCACGGGAACCGATGAAGGGGAGTTAAAAAAAACTCCGCGGGCGCGCACGCGTGAGGGGGGGTCAACGAAAGGCGGTGAATTTATTTGGCAACTTCAAAGAATACCGAAATTTTGGTAAATGATAGCGTGATTAAGAAAGAAAAACGCAAACTTATGAAGATTTTTGAAAAGGCTGTAAAAGAAGTCGGCGACGACGGCAAAAAGCGCTTTACCGACAAAGGAATTATGCTTGAAGGGCTTATCGACGAAGCGGCTTTCGTCCGTTCCGTTCTGCTTGAAGCAAAACGCCTTATAAAGACCGACGGAATAGAAACAACCACCATAAACGGCAGCCAAAAATACAAGAACGCAACACCCGCAACAAAGATTTATGCGGAATATTTGCGAACTTATACGCCGCTTGTAAATTCACTTCTTGAACATATCCCCGAAAAGAAAGAAAAGAAGCAAGCAAGGCTTGCAGCGCTGCTGATTGACGACTAAAAATTATATTTACGAATACCGCGACGCAATCGAAACGGGGCGCGTTACCGTCGGCGTGTGGATAAAGCTTATTTTTGATATTTTAATACGCGGAATTGAAAATAAGACTTGGTTTTACGACGATAAAAAGGCAAAAAAAGCAATAAAATTCATCGAAAATTTTTGCCACCACAGCGAAGGCCGCAACGATTTATTAAAGCTTGAATTATGGCAAAAAGCCATTGTTTCGGCAATATTCGGAATAGTAGATTGCGACGGCTTCCGACAATTCCGCGAAGTGTTTATAATTGTCGCCCGTAAGAACGGAAAAACCCTTTTTGCGGCTGCAATTATTGCATATATGGCATATCTTGACGGCGAATACGGCGCGAAAATATATTGCCTTGCGCCGAAGCTTGAACAAGCCGACCTTGTATATGACGCATTTTACCAAATTGTGCAAGCTGATGAAGAACTCGGCGACCCCGACTTCACAAAGAAGCGTCGTTCCGACATCTACATACAGCAACTTAATACATCAATAAAACGCCTTGCCTTCAATTCCAAAAAGTCGGACGGCTTCAACCCGCATTTAACAGTATGCGACGAAATGGAAGCTTGGCCGGGTGAACAAGGCTTGAAGCAATACGAAGTTATGAAATCCGCGCTTGGCGCAAGAAAACAGCCGCTTATATTATCAATAGCAACAGCGGGTTACGTCAACGACGGAATTTATGACGAACTTATGAAACGTTCGACCGCTTTTCTAAAAGGCGGCGACGAAATGCGCTTGCTTCCCTTCTTGTATATCATTGACGATGTGCAGAAATGGGACGACATCGAAGAATTAAAAAAATCAAATCCGAATATGGGCGTTTCTGTTTCCGAAGATTTTTACATTGAGGAAATAAAAGTGGCCCGCAATTCCCTTTCTAAAAAAGCGGAATTTATGACGAAATATTGTAACATCAAGCAAAATTCTTCGGTTGCGTGGCTTGATTTTCAAGACGTGGACGACGTTTCGGGCGAAAAATACACCCTTGACGATTTTAAGGGCTGTTATTGCGTCGGAGGTATCGACCTTTCACAAACAACCGACCTTACGGCCGCTTCAATCGTTGTTGAAAAATCAAAAAAACTATATGTATTTACACAATTCTTTATGCCGCAGGAGCGGTTCGACAAAGCTTGCGAAGAAGACAACGTACCTTACAGCATTTACCAAAAGCAAGGCTTGTTGACTTTATCGGGCGAACATTACGTTGATTACAAAGACGTGTTTAATTGGTTCGTTACGCTTATAAAACACTACAAAATACGGCCTTTGAAGGTCGGTTATGACAGATATTCGGCGCAATACTTAATACAAGAAATGGCGCAATCGGGCTTCCATATGGACGACGTTTTTCAAGGTACAAACCTTTCGCCGCTTTTGAAGGAATTTGAAGGAATTATCAAAGACCGAAAAATCAATATCGGCGAAAATAATTTGTTAAAGTCGCATTTGCTGAATGTTGCTGTTCAAATCAACAGCAGCGACGGCAGAATGAAGCCCGTTAAAATTGAACCGCGTATGCGTATAGACGGTTTTGTTTCTGTTATAGACGCTATGACGGTACGAAGCAAGTATTTTTCCGAAATCGGAAAACAGCTTGAAAATAACGCAGCGTAAAAGGGGGTGAAAAGAAATCATGAAATTGCTTTCAAATATGGCGGCATTTTTCACCGGGCTAAAAAGGCGCATTTTCCTTTCCGGGCGAAGCGAAAGCGTTTATTTCGGCAGCCTTCGGGAAAACGAAATTGTCGGAGCGATTGCGAACGCTGTTGCTTCCAACGTTGCGAAGCTTACGCCGCAGGTAATACGAAAGACGGCCGCAGGGGTAACAATCAAAAACGATAAACTTTCGCGGCTGCTTGAAATTCGACCAAACGCCGAAAACTCAACGTATGATTTTTTATACAAAATGGCTTCGGATTTGGTTTACACTTCAAACGCCTTCGCGGTTGTATTCTTTAACGATGATTTTTCCGAAATCACGTCAATACAACCGATAACGGCCACAAGCCACAGAATTTTCGAAGTTGACGGCGTTTTATATTTCAAATTCGTATGGGAATATGACAAAAAAAGTTATACCGTCCCTTATCAATTTGTTATTCACATAAAAGGCAGATACAACCGAAAAAGATTTTTAGGAACACCCCCGGACGCAGAATTGCAAAATTCAACCGAACTTTTGGGCGTTACCTACAACGGAATTAAAAACGTTATCAAGAATTCCGCTTCCCTTCGCGGATATTTAAAATATAACAACTTTGCTGATGAAGAAGAATTGCGAAAAAAGGTCGGCGAATTTCAATCGGCCTATATGTCGGCCGATAACGAAGGCGGCATTGCGGGCCTTGACAATACAATGGAATTCCACGAAATCACGCAGAAGCCCCCGGCTATTCCTATAACGCAAGTAAGCTTCTTCCGCGAAAACATATACCGTTATTACGGAGTAAATGAAAAAATATTAAATTCAACTTACACCGAAGCGGAATGGAACTCGTTTTACGAAGGCGTTATTGAGCCTATCGCAATACAACTTTCGCTTGAATTTACTTTCAAGCTATTCACGGAAGGCGAACGCAGCTACGGAAATAAAGTCATTTTTACGACAAACCGCCTTCAATACGCAACCTTGCAAACACGAAATACCATTGCGGGAAGCCTTTTTGACCGTGGTATTATCACAATTAACGAATATCGCGACTTTATGTATTTGCCGCAGATAGACGGCGGCGACGTTCGTATGGTATCACTTAACTATGTAAAAGCCGATGAACAATCGGAATACCAAATCGGCAAAAAAGACGGAGCGGAAACCGACCCGCCCGCCGACGGTGCGGCAGTAGTTAAGTATATAAAATGCAAATTGAAAGAAGGTGAAACGAATGAATAAAGGATTGAACACCGGGCAGCAGCCAAAAGACAATTTAAAACAGTTTTTAACCGTGAAAAATTCGACGCTTGCAACGGCTGATTTATATTTTTATGGTGATATTGTTTCTTCTTGGTGGGGCGCGTGGGACGATACCGACCAATACCCCGAAGCGATACGCGACTTTTTAAAAGAGCAGGAAGGAAAAGACCTTAATATTTACATAAACAGCGGCGGCGGTTCAGTTTTCGCGGGCATTGCTATTTACAATATGCTTTTAAGGCATAAAGGCAAAAAGACGGTACACGTTGACGGTATGGCGGCTTCGATTGCTTCTGTAATTGCGCTTGCGGGCGATGAAATTATCGTACCTTCAAATGCGTTCTTAATGGTTCATAAGCCGTGGGCTTCTTGGATAAGTGGCAATGCTGACGACTTCCGCAAAATGGCCGACGACCTCGACGCAATCGAAACGGGAATAATGAACGTTTACAAAGCGCACCTTGCAGAAGGCGTAAGCCTTGACGACGTACAACAGCTTGTAAATGCTGAAACGTGGTTAAATGGCGAAGAAGCTTCAAAATACTTCAAAATTACAGTTACCGAAGCGAAGGAATATGCGGCGCAAGTTACCGACGGCGTAAAAGCCGCGTATCAAAATATCCCCGAACAGATTATCAAGTCCGCGCAAGCGGCCGATAATACAGCCGAAGCAAAAGCAACGGCAAATAAAATTTTAAGCCTTGTAACAAAAGGTATATCGAAAGGAGTTTAAAAAACTATGACAGTAAAAGAAATGAAAGCCCGCTTGCGTGCAATTAACGCAGAAGCGGCAAAAACCACAGACCCCGAAGCCCTCAACAAGCTTTTGCAGGAAGCAGAGGACTTAAACGCAAAAATCGAAGAAGCAGCCAACCGCGCAAGATTACAGCACCTTGCGGACGGAGCGGGCGAAGAACCCGAAGGCAACCCCGCGGGCGGCGAAGGTAGCGGCGGCGAAAGCGGAACAGACCCCGAAAACAGCACCGCAAAGCGTGGAAAAACGCTTATGGCGGGCGGTAAAGTTTCGCGCGCATTTGGAGCAAAAAGCGCCCTTACTTCTTCTTCTACCGTACAGCCGCAGCATAGCGCGACAGATGTAAACCCCGGCTTCAACGAAGTTTCTTCGCTTGTTGACCGCGTAAAAGTTGTTCCGCTGAATGGTGGCGAAAGCTACAAGCGCGGATTTGTAAAGGGCTACGGCGAAGGCGATTACACAGCCGAAGGCGCAGACTATGCAGACGCAGAACCAACATTCGGTTATGCTGAAATGGTTAAAACCAAAATTACAGCATATTGCGAAGAACCCGAAGAAATTTCAAAGCTTGCCCCGGCTGCTTATAGCGATACCGTGGAAAGCTCAACCGAAATTGCAATCCGCAAAAAACTTTCAAGACAAATTCTTATCGGTGAAGGCGGCGAAGGAAAATTATTCGGTATTTTCCACAATCCCGCGGACGCGTCAAAGGATATTATCGACCGTAAAACAGACGTTGCAATTTCCGAAATCGACGCAACAACACTTGATACAATTATTTATTCATTCGGCGGCGACGAAGATGTCGAAGACGTGGCCGTGCTTATCCTTAATAAGCTTGACTTGAAGGCGTTTGCAACTTTAAGAACAGACGACGGCAAGAAGGTTTATAACGTGGTAAATCACGGAAATACAGGCACAATCGACGGCGTTCCTTACATCATCAATTCCGCTTGTAAGGCAATCACAGCCGCAAGCACCGAAGCTGATGAATATGCAATGGCTTACGGCCCGTTGTCAAATTACGAATTGCCCGTATTCTCGGACATCGACATTCAGCGTTCAACACATTATAAATTCAAGCAGGGACAGATTGCACACCGCGGCGACGTATTCGCGGGCGGTAACGTTGCAGCATACAACGGCTTCTTGCGTGTAAAAAAAAAGTAAATGACGCGGCGGCATATAGCCGCAACGGGAGCGGGGCAACATTGACAATCACTTCCGAAGCGGGTACAACTTCGGGTAATACCCGTATAACTGTTTCCGAAGCTTTGGCCGACGGCAACGGCTATAAATATAAAATCGCAGCAAATCCGACAATTCCTTCCGTTGGTGATACTTGTTCTTCGGGTTACACTAATTGGAACGGCAGCGACGAAATAACCGCAGAGAGCGGAAAAACAATCGTAATTGTAGAGGTTGACGGCGATAATATGGCCGTTGCTGTTGGTTCTGCAAAAGTTGTTTCCGCTGAATAAGGGGGCTTTATATGGTTAAAGAAGACCTTTTAAATGCGGCAAAAATGCGCGTAAGAAAAACGCGCAGCAATGTTCTTGACGACGATATAAAACAGCTTGCAGAAGTTGCAATCGCTGATTTAAAGCGTATAGGCGTATCCGACAAATTCTTGTCGGATTGCGCCGACCCTATAATACGCGAAGCGGTTTTGACATATGTAAACGCAAATTACGGCAGCAATCCCGACAGTGAAAAGCTTATGGCTTCGTATGATATGCTTTTAACCAAAATCAAAGGGGGAAAATATTTCAATGTATGACGATATTGTGATACTTGTTCACGAAATAGACGACGAAACGACCGAAGAAAAAGAAGTATTCGCGACCGTCGAAAGCGTCGGACAAAATGAATTTTTTTCCGCAGCGCAAGCAGGGTTAAAAGCAGAATTTAAAATTTCCTTATGGATAGACGATTACGACAACGAAGTTTATGTCAAAATCAATGGCCGCAATTACGACATTTACCGAACCTATATGCGAAGGGACGGCAAAATCGAACTTTATTGCGGTAAAAAAATAGGTGTTTAATTATGGCGGGAATTCAAATCGGGCAATTAGCCGACGCAATTTCGAAGGAATTAACCTTGTATTCGGAAGCTATAACAGAAGGTATAAAACAAGTTGTTGACGATGTTTCCGAAGATTTATTGCAGAATACCCGCGCGGACGCACCCGAAGAAAGCGGAAAATACAAAAGGGCCATAAGCATTAAAACTGTTTACGAAAGCCCGACAGAGCGCCGCAAACGTTGGTTTGTAAAAGCGCCACGACATACGCTTCCGCACCTTTTGGAAAAGCCGCACAAAACGCGGAACGGCGGCACGTCCCGCGCTTTTCCTCACATAAAGGAAAATGAAGAAAAAGCCGTCAAGGACTTTGAAAGCAAAGTGGAAGGAGTGATAAAAAGCGGTGGACGTTGAAAAATTACTTGCAGGGTTGGGGCTTCCCGTTGCTTTTGAAAAATTCAAGCCGTACAAAAACAAACCACTTCCCGACCCGCCTTATATTAAATGGTTTATAGATAACGAACATCATTACGGCAGCGACGACAAAAACTTCTTAAATCGCTGTAAAGTTACGATTGAGTTATACACAAAAAGCAGAAACAAAGAAATCGAAGGAAAAATCGAAGCGGCTTTGTCTTCTGTTGAATTTGATATATGGCGCGAACATCTCGAAGACCAAAAATTGCACTTGGCTTCGTATGAATTTGAAACAATTATAAAGATTGGAGGAAATGCAAATGAGTAAAAAAAGAATTGTACTCGGAAGCGGACATACATACACAATGGAATTTACGGGGGCGCTTCCCGAAATTGCAACAATAGAAACAGAGGAAAACCGCTTGGGACACACTTCCGCGGGCGCTTCTCTTGAATATACCCCCGAAAGCTACACCGCAACGGACGATTTCGGAACGGTAACAAAAACAATCATCATCAAGGAAGAAGCCTTGTTAAAACTTGGTATTTGTACCTTTAACGGAAGCACGCTCGAAAAGCTTGTTTCTACCGCAAGAGTTACCACGGAAGGCAATAAAAGAATTGTCAAAATCGGTGGACTTAACAACGATAACGGCAAATCTTGGGTTGTACTTTTTGCACACAAAGACAAAAAGGACGGAAATATTTATGTTCTTATCGTCGGCAAAAACACAGCGCCGCTTACTCTTGCTTTTGCAAAGGATAAAGAAACCGTTATCAATCCCGAATTCAAAGCAGAACCGCAGGACGACGAAGGTACTTTAATTCAGTACATTGAAGAAATCCCCGAAGCCGAAGCGGCGAAAGCTTCGAACGAAAGCGGCGAAGCCACAGACGACGGCGAAGACGCATAAGGAGGAATAAAAAATGCTTGATTTTACAAAGGTTAAAAAAAGCAAACTTCCGATAAAACTTCCCGACGGCGAAACGCTTATACTTACAATGCCGCAAAAGAAAACGTTTGAAAAAATGGCGGCCATGGAAGACGGTGCGGCAGACAACGGAAGCGAAGTTGCAGTTGACGAAATGTATCAAGTTGCAACCGAAATTCTTTCAAACAATCTTCAAAAAAGGCGTTTTACGGTTGATGAAGTCGGCGAAATGTTCGACATTGAAGATTTAACGTTGATTTATACCGAATATTCCAAATTCGCAAGCGGCGTTAAGACAGACCCAAACTAAAAATACCGTGTATTCCGGGCGACGACGAAAGCACGGTAAGATATGAAATTCGGACATTCGCGGAAAGGCTCGTTTCGCAATATTCGGGCCTTTCCTTTGCCGAAATCGAAGAACTTAACATTGATGTTTATTTTTTCTTACTTCGGGACGCTTTTATTTATGAAAAAAGCAAAACCAAAGAAGGGAAAGACTATCTTGAACAATGTTGGATTTTGGAACAAACAGAACCCGACAGAAAAACGCTTCGCGAAGAATTCAAGAAAGGAGGTTAAAAGCATATGGCAGGAAGTACAATCAAGGGAATTACTATTGACATAGGCGGTAATACCGCGCCTTTAAATAAGGCTTTGTTGGAAGTCAATAAAACAAGCCGAAGTCTTCAGCTTGAATTGCGTCAAGTTGATAAATTGTTAAAATTAGACCCGTCGAACGTTGATTTGCTTTCGCAGCGTCAAAAAATACTTACTTCGTCGATTGGCGAAACCAAAACAAAGCTTGATATATTAAAAGAAGCCGAAAAGCAAGTGCAAAAACAATTCGAACGCGGCGAAGTATCGGAAGAACAATACCGCGCGTTGCAACGTGAAGTTATAAAAACAGAACAAGAATTGTCGGAACTTGAAACACAAGCAAAGCTTACGGCTGATAATTTGGAAGCCCTCGGCAATGGTGCAAAACACAGCGCCGAAGAAATCGAAAAAGCAAAAAAAGACGTTTCCGAATATGGCAACAAAATAAAAGATTTAGGAAGTAACGCAGCGGCGGGAATAACTGCAGCAGGAGCGGCCGTCATAGCGGCGGGCGGTTATGCTGTTAAATTCAACAGCGATTACGACAGCGCCTTCAACAACTTTATTGCAAAAACGGGAATTGCGGGCAATGAAGCGGCAAACTTCGAAGGCGTAATGCAAAACATTTATAAAAACAATTACGGCGACGATATAAACGACGTTGCTTCGGCAATGGCAACCGTTGCGCAAAATGCGCGTACAATAGACCCTTCAAAAATTGAACAAATGACAGTTGCAGCGCTTACGCTCCGCGACACATTCGAATACGATGTTTCGGAAACTATGCGCGCGGCAAATATGCTTGTTGACCAATTCGGAATTAACGGCGAAGAAGCTTTCAACCTCATAGCGCAGGGAGCGCAAAACGGCCTTGACAAAAACGGCGATTTGCTCGACAGTATTAACGAATACGCGGTACATTATAAGCAATTAGGCTTTACGTCGGAAGAATTTTTCAATTCTCTTGCAAACGGTACGGCGGCGGGTACGTTCTCGGTTGACAAACTCGGCGACGCTATGAAGGAATTTGGAATAAGAGTTAAAGACAATTCCGACAGCACAAAAACAGCGTTTTCCGACCTCGGCTTAAACGCTGATGAACTTACAAAGAAATTTACCGAAGGCGGCGTAACGGGTAAACAAGCTTTTGACGAAGTAACAAACGCGCTTTTTGCAATGGACGACAAAGTGAAACAAAACGAAGTCGGTGTTGCGCTATTCGGTACAATGTGGGAAGATTTAGGCGCAGAAGGTGTCGCCGCGCTTGCTGATATTAACGGCGAATTTGACAAAACACAAAAATCGCTTGAAGAAATCGGCAGCGTTAAATATAACGACCTTGAAAGCGCCCTCGGTGGGCTTAAAAGAACAATCGAAATTGATGTTGTACAGCCGATAGGCGAAAGTCTAACCCCCGCAGTAAATGAAATAATCGACACAGTAAAGAAAAATGCGCCTTCTATAAAAGAAACGGTACAATCAATAGCAAAAAACGTCCTTGAATTCTGTAATTGGGTTTTGGATAACGGAAACACAATCGGCCTTATTATAACAGCAATCGGAACGGCGATGCTTACTTGGAAGGCTGTTTCGGCAATACAAGGAGCGGTAAAAGCCTTCCAATCTTTCAAAATTGCAACGGAAGGCGCAACCGTCGCCCAATGGCTATATAACACAGCGTTAAACGCTAACCCAATAGGAATTATTATAACGGCTATAACGGCGCTTGTTGCTGCTGTTGTGTACTTATGGAACACAAACGAAGGCTTCCGAAATTTCTTTATAGGAATGTGGGAAGCAATCAAAGCAGCATTTCAATCCTTTGTTGATTGGATAAGCCCCGCAATAGAGGTTATAAAAGGATATTTTCAAGCGTTATGGACGAAGCTTCAAGAAATATGGGCGGGAATTATGACAAGTTTACAGCCCGTAAAAGACGCAATTTCGGGGGCTTTTAAAGAAGCTTGGGAACTCATAAAAGTTATTTGGGATTTAGTGCAACCATACTTCGCGGCAATATGGCAGAACATACAGACGGTTTTTTCCGTTGTCAAAGATGTATTAAGCGGCTTTTTTGAAGCGGCTTGGATAGCAATTCAAGCGGTGTGGGACGTTGTTTCTTCCTATTTTGCGGCTATTTGGGACACCATAAAAGCCGTATTTTCGGTTGTTGCTACATATTTAGGCGGTATGTTTGAAACCGCTTGGACGGCCATAAAAGCCATTTGGGACACCGTAACGGGGTATTTTACCGCGATATGGGAAACAATCAAAGGCATATTTGCTGTTGTAAAGAATGTTTTAAGTGGTAATTGGTCGGAAGCTTGGGAAGCCATAAAAGGCATTGTGAACACTTGGGCGGGCTTCTTTTCGGGAGTATGGGACAGTATAAAAGCTGTTTTTGCTTCTGTTGGTTCGTGGTTTAGTGATACATTTTCCGCAGCTTGGACGGCTGTAAAGAATGTATTTTCAACTTGGGGTTCGTTTTTTAGTGGCCTTTGGGACACTATAAAGAACACCTTTTCAAGCTTGGGTACATCTATTGCAAACGCAATCGGCGGCGCGGTAAAATCGGGCATTAACGGCGTTATTTCTATGATACAAAATACAATTAACGGCGCAATCGGCCTTATAAATGGCGCAATCGGCCTTATAAATAAAATACCGGGCGTAAGCGTGGGAAAGGTTAAAACTGTTTCACTTCCGCGACTTGCGACGGGTACAGTATTAACGAAGGCAACCCCTGTTATAGCGGGCGAAGACGGAGCGGAAGCAATTATGCCGCTTGAAAAACATACAGAGTGGATAGACGTTCTTGCAAGAAGGTTAAATATTGCAATGAATAACACGGGCGACGGTTCGCGTTATGCAATGCAGGAAATAAATAACAATCTCGGCGGCCTTAATTTCAATATAGATAAATTCGTAAATAATACCGATAAGGATTTACACCAAATTATGGGCGAATTTATGGAAATCGCCGAAGAATATATCAAACGTCGCGGGGGTGCTTTTGGGTGATTAGAGAAAATACAAATCGTTTTATTTTTCGCAACGTATCTTCCGCAGATATGGGCTTAATTATCACAGAAACGCCGCACATCACAAGCCCGGAACGTGATGTTGAATTTATATCCGTACCGGGCAAAGACGGCGACGTGATAAATGACAACGGAAAATTCAAAAATGTTTCCGTTACCTACCCCGTGAACTTGATTTCGGACGAAAGGCCGCTTGACCTTATGGCAAGAAAAATAAAAGCGTGGTTACAATCCGAAGTCGGGTATTTCACACTTACGGACACATACGACCCGTTATATTATCGCAAGGCGGCATACGTCGCCGCTTTGGATATTGAAGACAAAGTAAAAAAAATCGGTATTTCGTCAATAACATTTAATTGCAAACCGTTTAAATACCGTAAGGACGGCGACCGCGAAACAGTAATAACACAGCCGACAACGCTATACAACCCCGAAGCGTGGAAATCTCAACCGTATATAAGAATATACGGAACGGGAGCGGTAACGCTTCAAATTAACAACAATTCGTTTTTTATTTCGGACATAGACGAATATATAGAAATTGACAGCGAATTGCAATCGGCATTTAAGGCGGCAACGCTGCAAAATAATAAAATAAGTTTTAGCACCTTCCCTTCCTTCGGAGCGGGTGCAAATTCTGTTTCGTGGGTTGGCGATGTATCGAAAATAATAATTAAAACAAGGTGGTGTTGCATTTGATACCTATTCTATACGATAAAGACGAAACGGCGTTCACAAGTAACGGTATAGGTATTTTAAGCGATACCACTTTTTGCAATGTTACAGAAGAACGCAACGGAATTTATGAAATTACTTTTTCGTATCCGATTGAATGCGCGCTTTTTGAACATATACAAGAAGGTTGCTTCGTTAAGGCGAAGGCCAACGAAACAAGCAAAGCGCAGATATTCCATATATACAAATCTTCAAAGCCAATAAATGGTATTGTTACTTATTACGGCGAACATATTTCGTATGAACTCACGGGAAACCCGGTCGAAAAAGTCGTTATTACCAACGCTACGGGCGCGCAGGGTTTAAACAAGGTTCTTGAAGCGGCGCTTGTTCCCCACTCTTACAGCGGGTTAAGCGACATCGCTTCCCGAAAATCAACGGCGCTTTCGCTTTTAAGTGTACGCGCAGCGCTTGGCGGTGTTGAAGGTTCTTTGCTTGATGTTTACGGCGGCGAATATGAATTCGACAATTTTACAATCAAGCTTCACGAAAGCCGCGGCAGCGACACGGGTATTATAATAGGCTACGGAAAAAACCTTACCGACTTACAGCAGGAAAAAAACATTTCCGAAACTTATACGGCGCTTTTTCCTTATGCGAAATATACACCCGAAAAAGAAGAAGGCGACGAAGAAGACCCGGAAGAAGTTGTTGTAACGCTTTCGGAAAAGATTATATATTCTTCAAACGCTACACGCCCGAAGGTTCTTACAATGGATTTTACGGACAAATTTTCGGACGATGAAGAAATCACCGAAGCGGCCTTACGTCAAAAGGCCAAAGCGTGGGCGGCTGATAGCGGATATAATAAACCTTCCGTAAGTATAAAAGTCGCTTTTACTCACCTTTGGCAAAGCCCCGAATATAAGCAATATGCAATTTTGGAGCGCGTAAGCCTTTGTGATACGCTAACGGTAAATTTTGAAAAGTTGGGAGTATCAGCAAAAGCGAAGGTTATAAAAACCGTTTACGATACCTTGAAGGAAAAATATGTTTCTATTGAATTGGGCGACGCAAAAAGCAATTTTGCGGACAGCATAAACCAAACGACTCATGAAATAGAAAATATAAAAACCGAAGTAAAGAAAAATGAAACAGCAACCGCGAAGAAAATTGCTGCAGCCGTGGCAAATGCAACGGCACTTATTACCGGGCAAAATGGCGGGTATGTTGTTTTGAACCCTTCAAACAATCCGCAAGAAATCCTTATAATGGACGCGCCTTCAATAAATGAAGCCGTTAAAATATGGCGTTGGAATTCGGGCGGGTTGGGCTATTCCTCCAATGGATATAACGGCCCTTTTGCAACAGCTATAACGCAGGACGGCGCAATCGTCGCCGACTTCATAACGGCAGGCGAAATCAACGGCGCTTTAATAAAGGCCGATACCGTTTCTTCCTCCGCTATTTCGCAAACCTTCAAAAATGAAATCACGAAAGAAATTTCGGACAACATAACAGAGGTAACGGCGACAATTACACAGCTTTTCGAAGCGGCCGACGGAAGATTGAAAAGTGAAATTGAAGCACATATAACCGAAACCACACAGACACTTCAAACGTCAATCGACCAAAACGCGCAAAAAATCACTTTAACGGCGACCGAAATTCGGGACGAAGTAAATTCCATTAAAGAAGGCCTTGAAACCGAAATAAGGCAAACGGCCGACAGTATAACATTGACAGCAAGCGAACTTACAATGTTAAGTACGGAAATGTACGAAAGAACGGACAGTTTACGGGAAGACCTCGCGGCCGCCGAAGGTGAAATTTCAACAAATGCCGCGGCGATTTTAGATGCTAACACCAAAATACAACAAAATGCAAACGCAATAACCCTTACAGCAAACGACATTCGCGGCGAATTGGTAGAGGTTGAAGACGGCTTGCAGGAACAAATATCAGCAAATCAAGCCGACATCGAAGTTAACGCCGATAATATAAAAATGCGCGTTGCAAAATCTGTTGAATACAGCACGGCCACACGCGACAGCGCCGTGCCGACATATTCAAACACAACCGCAGCAGAAAAAAAGAAATTGTATTTTTGTACTTCTAACGAAAAATATTATTACTACAATGAAATTTCGCGGGCTTGGGTGGAAGTTGACGACCAATGTGTATATAGTGCCTTCATACAGACGGCAAACGGCTTTAAATTAAGTGGAATTGTCGAAATAGACGGCGACCTAATTACAAAAGGAACTATAAGCGCCGACAGAATAAGTACAAATATTGCGCAAGTAAACGGAAACTTAAATATCGGCAATAGTGATGATGATGTCGAAAAGGAATTAAGATTTTCGGGCGCAGCCGTTATCAAAACATTTTTTGACGGTATTTCACCGCCGACCGGGATTAAAATATCGGCTTCAAAGATTGATTTAGAAGCTTATAAATTAGATTTATCCGATTGCGGCGAAATTATTTGGGGAAGCAATAAGCCCGTTGCGATATTTGGATAAAGGAGGAATAAAAATGCGAACAAGTGAACATTTAATGCCGTTAAAATACAGCGGTTCAAAATTGGGAATTTCTGTTGCAGTTTATGGGCTATCACCCAATAAGAATTATAAAAAAATCACCATAAAAACAAACAATGCCGCAATAGATGTTCGGCAAACGGGCGATTGCACGGAAGCTGCTGTGTTTGAAGAAGCGTCATTAAATACTTTTTACGATGTTACTGTAACAATAGAAACTGACGAAGAAACATTTTCTTTTGCTTGCAAGGTTATTCCGTCGGAAGATGAAGCAAATTCAACCAAAATATTTACAAAACATTTTGCGGGAGGTATGCCGCCGCGTCCACAAAGCCCACGCCGCAAGGCTTTTTAAGGCGGTGAAACAATGGCGCAATTAGATATAATAAACGTTACGTACAAAGAATTTACAATCGAAGTAACAGACTTGCAGTACACGGGCGACAACTACGATAAATTTGTTTTTAAAATATATCAAGGAAGCAGAAAAATAATTGAATGGGTCGAAAGTGATACTTCTTGGATAACCACAGTAAATTTTACTTTCGAATTTTCGAACTCTGTTTACGCGGGGTATAATTGGCTATCCCCCAACAACACATATGTAGCGGAAGTAACTTGTTATTATGACGGCGTGGGTTATACACTAAACAACGTTACGTTTTCTACGGATAGCATTTCGCCGCCAACGGGGACGATAACCCCTTCGGTTTATGTTCCTATACGCAATCAAGTGTACGGCTCTTGTGTTGCTAATTGTTTAGCTTGCGGAATGGAAATATTTAAAGCAAAACAAACGGGCATAAAATACGAAAAATTCAGCGAAGCATATATATTCGGCAGCGATGGCACAAATTACGATTATATGACATTTGAAGAAGCGGTCGATAATTGCATAACATACGGGTCGCCGCGTTATGAAATATATTCGGGTTTTTACCCGGACGAAATGCCAAAAGCAACAGCGGTAAATATGTTTAATTCGGCAGATAGCATCGTGAACACAAACGCCCAAAAGCAAAAATTGCGAAATAAAAGGCATATTGATTTTTACGATTGTTCTTCTGTGAAAAGTTGCATTGAAACTTACGGGTTTTATATGCTGAATTTTCGTATTCCGAACAACTTTCAAACCAACAGCAGCGGAATAATACCGCAGCCCACAACATACCGCGGCGACAATCACGCAATCGCTCTTATTGGACTAACACAAATAAGCGGTAAAGCTTATTGGATAGCTCAAAACAGTTGGGGCGAAGATTGGGGGTTAAATGGAAGATGTTATATCCCTTACGATTGGGGGTGCGGTTGTCAATCGCCCATTACAAGCGATTACGGCGAACCTACTTCGTGGACGCTTGATTGTTATTCTGTTGCGCCGGGAAGTGGATATACAGACAGCAACCCAACAAAACCGTACAATATAAAAGTACAACAAATTGAAACGGAAAAAAACGTAAGCATATCTTGGGACTGCTCCACTTCTTCGTGTAATTTTGTAATACTTGCAAAGCAATATAATACGAACCGTTGGTATAGAAAAGCTTATACATCAAATAAAAACGCCATAATTTCGCTTGATACATACGGAACATATGATTTTGCCGTAATTGCAATTTATAACGGCTATTGCTCGGAAATAAGCGACACCGAAAGAGTTTCCACGTCCGAAAACAAACGACCCGATAATTATTATTGGAGTTACGAAAAACGTCAAAATGAAGAAATCAAATTAACGGCTTCCGAATGGAACGGACTTACTTCAAGAATAAATGAATTTCGACAATACACTTCAAACGGAAGCTTGGGAAATTACAATTTTGACACAGCAATCGACGGAAACGACTTTACGGCCGTAATGTACAATCAATGTCGCGAAGCAATGCAAGATATGGAATACGGAAGCTATATTCCTTATGTTTATAAAAGTGAAGATGTAACCGCTTATATGATAAATGTTCTTATAAGCGAATTGAACGTAATACCGTAAATATTATTTTTAAATAATAAATTTATAAAGATTGGAGGACAAACAAATGAAAGTTATTTTCAAAGACGGCACTTGCAAAAAATGTTCTTTTCCCACGGAGCAAAAAGTATTCCGAAACGGTGAAGCGGTTGGGTGGTTGTGTTCTTTCAGCTTATCCGAAACAATAACTTCAAGCGAATTGGACGAACTTTTGACTTCGGAAAATGTTTCGGAATTGACATTCTGCAACGATACTTCGGAAGAACTCTTCAAAATAACAGAATATGCGAAGGTTACTTCGGCTATTATACGTTATTCCGAAGAAGCTTCAAAAACAGAAGTACAGTTTTCAAAAGGCATATAAAGGAGTGAAAAGCAAATGGAATTCATAAAGGAAATTACCGTCGAATTATCGGGCGAAATGCTTTTTGAATACATAACAGCGGTTCAAAGCGATGTCGGCCGAAAAATAAAAGTAATTTTGCTTGCGAATAATCAGCCTTACGAAATCCCCGCAGGGGCAACGGCTGTTCTTCGTGGCAAGAAGCCCGACGGCAAAGCAATTCTTAATAATTGCACCATAGACGAAAACGGGGCAATTATTGCGGAACTTACAAAACAGACCCTTGCCGTATGCGGCAATGTTCGTTGTCAAATTACGCTTTATTCTTCCGAAGGCGGCGAATTAACAAGCGTTCCTTTCGTTGTAAAGGTAACAGCCAAAAGCGCCAACGATACAGAAGTAAAAAGCACCAATGAATTTAACGTAATCGCCGAAGCGGAAGCGCTCGCACAATCAGCCCGCGAAATAGCTTCCGAAGCTTTGGAAAATGTTTCGGAGGTTGAAGCAAGGGTTGAAGCGTCAACACTTGCGGCCGATGAAGCGGCAGCGACAGCCATTGAAGCAGCTTCCGACGTAAATGTCGTAAAAGAAGCAGCGGCAGCCGTTACCATTGAAGCCAACGACGCAGCAGAAGCGGCAAACCTTGCGAAAGAAAATGCAGACACGGCCACTTCAAACGCTGAAAAAGCAACTTCGGCAGCAAATACAGCCGCAGGAGCAGCAAGCGGCGCAGCCAATGCAGCGAACACGGCCGCCGACAATGCAAATTCTGCAAAGGAAGCAACCGAAAAGGCAACAGAAGAAGCCGCAGCAGCAACCGAAGCTGCTAACACAGCAACCGAAGCCGCGCAGACCGCGACGGCCGAAGCGGAAGCGGCAACAACAGCCGCCAAAGAAGCAGCGGCAGCGGCCGAAAATGCGCTTGCAGAAATTGAAGGTTCAACCGTTACCCGTTACGGCGTTAAATTCGGCGGCAGCGCAAACAGCGGCGCAACCGTTCAAAGATTATACAACGCCTTCGGCCTTGTTGCAAATGTCGGCACAGACGCAGCAACAGCAACAAACGATTTCGACAATATTTACCCGTGGAGCGGAAGGAAACGTGCTTGCGGATATTTCGACGACAACGGAAATTTTGTTGTAAATGCTTATGAAGGCGAACCCGGCTACGTTACCGACGGCAGCAACGGCGAAGTATGGGTTGAAACACCTTTATTCTATTATCTGCATACATACAACGACGACGGCAGCGAAGAAATCGTAATTTCGGCGCACCCGATAGGCGGTTACAAGCCTTCACCGATACACATTAACGCAGACGGAAGCTTGCGACAGAAAGCATACACCGCCGCTTATCCTATGGCGTTAGTTGATGATAAGCCAACTTCCCGAAGCGGCGTATATACGCCGATTATGTCGTTAAATTCGGGTATGACAAACGCCCGTAAGCTTGGCGACAAGTACACAACGACCACAGCGGCCGAACAGTATGTAAAATGCCTTCTTATGTGGGTTGAATTCGCGACACGCGACATTCAAACAAAAATGAAGGGTTGTTCCTCACTTTCATACAGCGAAAGCCACAAAGCAACCGTTGCGGAGGACGCAGCCAACCGCATTATAATTTCAAGCAGCTATGCGGCGGCGTACGTTATCGGTCAAGGTATCGCAATAGGAACATCTCTCGGAAGTACAAACGTCGCAAACAATAGAACAGTTACCGCGATAGATGCTTTCGACGACAGCAACAGCGCAATTACATTCGACGGCGACCCCGTAAATATAGCGGTTGGAAATATCGTCTTTGCGATTGCGTGGAAGACGGGTTCTTGCGATAATGTTTTATCTTCTTCGGGTTCGCCCGTTTCCAATACAAACGGTAAATATACTTGTATATACCGCGGCGAAGAAACACCGTTCGGAAATGCTTTCGAATGGATTTCCGACGTACTTTTCAAGAGAGAGGGCAGCGGCACGACCGAAGACCCATACAAATATGATATTTACTTCTTGCCCGACGCTACCAAATACAGCAGCGGCAACATCACGGACGATTATGTGAAAGTAAATTATCAGTTACCGACGGCCGAAGGATATGTCAAAAAGCTTGGTTATGATGAACGCTTCCCGTTTGTTCGTATTCCTTGCGAAATTGGAGCTTCGACAACAACGTATTATGCCGATTATTATTATCGCCCGGCTTACGCAGTAACCGCGGCGGGTGTCGGCGGCATTTGGTACAATGGGGCTTATTGCGGGCCGTGTTATTGGTATTGCTGCCTTGCGCCTTCGGTTACGCATATCTATCGCCGCGCGCGTCTTTCTTACCGCCGTTAAAACGGGGGTTTGGGGGCGGGCAGCCCCCATATAGGGATTTAACACGCAAACGCGGCGAATGTCGGCGGCAATTGGAACAATGGGGCTAATTGCGGGCCGTGTTATTGGAATTGCAACAATGCGCCTTCGAATACGAATATCAATCGCCGCGCGCGTCTATCTTAATACATTCATCGCGTGTTATTTCCCTTGCCGCTTGGCAAAAATACATCGCTACGGGCGGGGTTAGTAAGAAATTGAAAGCCTTGCAGATAATTAAGAAAGAAGCTGAACCGATGAAAAGAGCGGGAAACCTATTTGAAAAAATATGCGATATTGATAATATACACGAAGCTATCATAAACGCAGCCCGCGGGAAGAAAAGCCGAAGGACGGTTGCTTATGTTTTGGAAAATCAAGACAAGGCCGCAGGACTTATACGGGATATGCTTATAAATAAAACGTATAAACCGAAGCCGTACCGAACCTTCGTAATAAAAGACGGGCCACGTCAAAAGGAACGTACAATATTTTGTCCCGCCTACTACCCCGACCAAATTATACATTGGGCTTTAATGCAAGTGCTGCAGCCCGTTATAATGAAGGGTATGTATGAATTTTGTTGCGGAAGCATACCGGGCCGCGGCGTACATTACGGGAAACGGTATCTTGAAAAGTGGTTACGCAAAGACAGAAAGTATACAAAATATTGCTTAAAGTTGGATATAAAGAAATATTATCCACACATTGACAACGAAGTATTAAAAGAACAATTCCGAAGGAAAATCAAAGACCCGTCGGCATTGTGGCTTATTGATTGCATTATCGACAGCCACGCCGAAGGTTTACCAATCGGCAATTATACTTCGCAATGGTGGGCGAATTTCTACTTGCAGGGTTTAGACCACTATATCAAGGAAGAATTGCGCATAAAACATTATCTTCGTTATATGGACGATATGGCGTTATTTTCTAACAATAAGAAGCAGTTACACAAAGCGCGAAAACTTATCGCGGAATATATAAAGCCTTTGGGCTTAACCTTAAAAGAAAATTGGCAAGTGTTCCGCGTCGATGAACGCCCGGTTGATTTCTTGGGCTTCCGCTTCTATCGAAATAAAACAACATTACGGCGCAAGAATTCTTTAAGAATACGCCGCCGGGTGAAGCGGGCTTCCAAAAAGCCGAAGCCGTCGTTGTCGGACGCACGCGCAATATTAAGTTATATGGGTTGGATAAAACACAGTAATTCATATTACTTTTATTGCAAATACATAAAACCATATGTAAATATAAAGCAATTAAAGGAGGTTGTAAGCTATGCAAGCAGAAAGCACAATAAAGCCGAAATCGTATTATGTTGAAAATTGCGGAGGTACGGCCGAAGTCGTTTTGTATGAAAATATAAAGAAGCACACCCGAACAGACCCCGAAACGGAAGAAACTTCGACATATTACACATACGACGAACACAGAATAAACGTTCCCTTCCGCGAAAACTTATCGCAGGAAGTAAAAGACAACCGCGCGACGTGGTTAGCGGCCGCGATTGCTGCAGAAAATGCCGCAGCAGAAAAAAAGACGCTTGAAGAAGAAATCGCGTCGCTTAAAGTTGATAATGAAATTATGGGCGCAGCCCTTGAAGAAGTTATCGCAGTTATTGCAGGGGGTGAATAATAATTATGGCTATGTTTTTAGCAAAAAGAATTATTAAAGGACAAACAACCTTCGCGAAAGTGCCGCCGACGCTCAAAGAAGCCGTCGCGGATATTCTCACGAAGGAAGGATATTCAAATCTAATTACGGAGGTATAAAAGCTTATGGAAAAAATCGCGCATAAAATGAATACATTGTGGGGCGCAGCCGTTGCGCTGTTTGCTTCCACATTCGGGGAATTTTGGTTCTTGTTTGTGGCCTTCTTCGTCCTTAATGTAGTTGACTACATAACGGGAGTTGCAAAAGCCCGCTTTTCAAAAAAGGAAAATTCAAACAAAGGCTTAAAAGGTATTATAAAAAAGGTTGGATATTGGGTTGTAATTGATATTGCCTTCTTTATCGCCTTATCCTTTGAAGAAATGGGAACAAATATCGGAATAAACCTTGCGTTCGTCGAAATGCTCGGTTGGTTTACTCTTGCAACCTTTATTATTAACGAAATTCGTTCAATCCTTGAAAACCTTGTTATTTTGGGCGTGGACGTTCCCGTTTTTCTTACAAAGGGTTTAGAGGTTGCAGCGGCCGCGGTACAATCTAAAACAGAAAATATAACGGAGGACAAAAAAGAATGAAAATATTATTGATTGCAGGACACGGAAACGGCGACCCCGGCGCGTGCGCTTGCGGCCTTAAAGAAGCCGACTTAACAAGAGAGGTTGCGGCCGCCCTTCTTCCGAAGCTTAAAGCGTACGCCGATGTCGATTTGTTCGACACATCAAAGAATATGTATTCATATTTGAAAAATGGCGGCGTATGCAATTTTGCAAATTATGATTATGTATTCGAAATTCATTTCAACGCAGCGGCAGCCGATACAGCAGGAAACGGCAAAACAACGGGCGCGGAAATTCTTATACATACCACAGAGAGCGGCGCAAGCGTCGAAGAAGCTATTTTAAGCAATATTGCAGCGCTTGGCTTCAAAAATAGGGGCGTTAAACGTCGTTCCGATTTGCGAAATATGAATGTTTGCAAGAAAAATTACGGCGTATCTTATGCGCTGATTGAAGTTTGCTTCATCGACGACCGCGACGACGTGAATTTGTATCAGCAGAAAAAAGCCGAAGTTATAGACGCTATTGTAAACGGTATTGCGTCGGGCTTCGGACTTGCCAAAACAGAAACGGTGGCGGCAGGGTTCAAAGACGCAAAGGGACATTATGCAGAAGCGGCAATAAATGACCTTTTTAAAATGGGTATTGTGAACGGCGACGGAAACGGAAATTTTCGCCCGGACGATAACATCAAGCGCGGCGACGTTGCAATAATGGTTCGTAATGCCATAAGATATATTACGGGAAAATAAAAAAAGAACGGCAGCGGGAAACCCCGTCGCCGTTTTTTTTGTTATATTACGTCCTTTTCTTCAAGAAGCTTTTTAAATAATTTTGCTGTTGCGTAACAATCGGACAAAGAGCGGTGCGCGTCGCTTCTAAAAATAGAATAATAATCGCACAACGTTTCAAGTTTATGGTTTTCGACATCGTATTCCCCGTCGTAATCAACTTCGTACGAATTTGTATCGGAACAATACTTCGCCTTCGGCTTCTTCAACATCTTTTGCGCGATTTGTAACGTATCAAAATATTTTATTTTGCCTTGTTCGAAGTCAACGCCATTTACATATAAAAACTTCATATCAAATTCAAGATTATGGCCCGCCACGTTGCAACCGTTTATAAAATCCATAAAAGCGGCTTTGACTTGATAAAAAAACGGGCTTTCGGAAATCATTTCTTTTGTTATTCCCGTAATATCGGTTATTTCTTGCGGCACATCGCCGCTAATATTAACCAACGTTGAAAAAGACGAAACGGGAACGAAATTTGCGTCGAACTTTATTGCCGAAACTTCTATAATGTCGTTACCCTTAATTTTAATACCCGTTGTTTCTGTATCAATTACAACAAGCGGGAAAAGCTTTTCGGGATTTGTTTTTGCTGTTATACTTGAAAATGTATATTCGGGCATATCGGAAGCGGCGCGCTTCTTTTCTTTTTCACCACTATATGAAAAAGCAGCTTCGGGAATTGCTTTTAATTCCTCGGAAAATATGCGTTCTTGTTCTTTTATGTATAACATACGCTTTTCAAGGTATGTGGGCGCTTTTTCCTCTTTTGCTGCTTCGGGCGATGTAATAACTTGCGCTTCGGGCGCTTTCTTTTTAGACTTAAAAAAATTAAACATAAGCATTTCCAACCTTCTATAATAAAAAATCTTTTTATAATTATACCATAAAAGCAATACGAAATCAATCGAACAGAAAATTTTTGTAAAATCTTTTCAATTTTTTTCGTAAAACCCCTTGACATAATCGTACGACTATGTTATAATATATACATAAGTTAAGGAAAGGAGAAAACAAAAATGCAGAACATAACAAAAGCCCTGCAAGATTTGGCAAAAGCTGTTGAAAGTAACGACACCGTCCAAAATGTCAAAGTTACAATCACATTAAAAAAGCCGAAATCTAACAAGGCTAAACCAAATAGCAAGTAATGCTAAAAGGCAGAGAGGGCGACGGGGTCGCCCCTCGTAAGTCCTATTATAGCACTTTTATATAAAATTGTCAATGATACGGAGGAATTAAGCGTATGAGAATTGAAAAGGACGACCGCGTCTATATCGTTACAGAAACCGCGAAGCAATGGAATGTAAAAACAGACGCTTCAAAAATGGGTGTTTCTTATAATATCCCGAAGGAAGTATGCGGAACTTTCGACGACCTAAAAAAATATATAGCGGAAAACGAATTATTTTAAACGGGGGTGCTTATTATGGAACGTAAAATAACGCCGCAGCAGCGATACGCAAAAAAGAACATTAAGCAATTTAAAATTGATTGCATTATAACCACCGAAGCCGACATCATAAAGAAGCTTGAAAGCGTACCGAACAAGGCCGGGTATATTAAACAACTTATACGGGCCGACATAGCAGCAAATAACAAATAAGCGTTTTTATAACCCCGCAGCGAAGCGGGGTTATTTTTTTACAAAGGAGGAATATTTAATGCGTAATTTCAAACATTTTACACGCGACGACAGATTAAAGCTTGAAGCGTATATAAGAGCAGGAAAAACACCGCGCGAAATTGCGGGGCTTCTTCATAAGCATATTTCTTCTATATATAGGGAAATCGGCCGCGGCCGCTATGAGCATAAAAACAGCGATTGGACGTTTGAAGAAAGATACAGCCCGGACATCGCCGAAGAAAAATACCGCGCCAACCTTGCCGCCAAAGGCGCAGACCTTAAAATCGGCGCAGATTTGGAATTCTCGCAGTATATAGAAGATAGAATAATAAACGACAAATATTCCCCCGCTGCTGTTTTGGGTGAAATCAAAGCGGAAGGGCTTGTTTTTGATACAACTATTTCCGTAAGCACTTTATACAGCTATATTGAAAAAGGGATATTCCTTCACTTAACAAATAAAAATTTGCCCGTAAAAGGCAAAAAGAAAAAGCGCCACTATAACAGAGTTAAGCAGAAGCGCCGCAGCGCGGGCGAAAGTATCGAAAACAGACCCGCGGAAATATTAACGCGTGAAGAATTCGGCCATTGGGAAATGGATTGCGTCGAAGGTGCAAAGAGAAGCCGTAAAACCCTTCTTATGTTATCGGAGCGGAAGACGCGCGACGAAATTGTTATACCTATAAAAGCAAAGACAGCCGAAAACGTCGTTGCAGCGCTTGACGCTTTGGAAAAGAATTGGCGAAATCTTTTCCCGCTTGTATTCAAATCAATTACAGTTGATAACGGTTCGGAGTTTTCCGACGTTGAAGGTATGGAAAAATCTATTTTCGGAGGAAAGCGCACACAATTTTATTATTGCCACGCTTACAGTAGTTGGGAACGTGGAACAAATGAGAATATAAACAAAATGGCGCGCCGCCATTATCCGAAGGGAACTAATTTTGAAAAGTACCCGGACGAAGAATTATTAAAGCTTAATGAATGGATAAACAATTACCCGCGCGGGATATTTGGTTATCGCTGTTCGGCTGAATTATTCAACAATGAAATAGCGGCGCTTTTGTAGAAATTGAATAAAATTAAAATATTTTCAATTATTTTCGCATTTACTCTTGACATTTACATCGATAGATGTAAAATTTAATTTTCTGCGCTTTTTCTTTTGTACGGAAGCGAAATAATCACACCAAAAACCATTAATCCGAACCATACAAGTATAAGATTTCCCCATCCTATTGTTGATGCCGCATTTGCAAAAACCGTACTCGACACCGCTGCCGCAATATAGCTTACAAAATCTAAAAATCCTGTCGCGCTCGATACCATACCCGTATCACGCAAGCTTGGGCAATATCTGCTCCACAGCATTGATGCCGCACCGTTTGAGGACATTATGCCAAGCACTAAAAATACTACATTTAACGCAGGTTGTTTTACCATATAAAGCAACAGGAAAAACACAGTTGCGCTCGAAAACATAATTTGTATTGTTAAATCCATATTTCTGCCGAGTTTTTCGTATATAAATACCGATATAAATGTTGTAAGAGATATTACTAATGTTGCCGCTGTAAAGATTGCCGCAGCATGTTCAGGTGCAAATCCCAGATATTGTGATATGTAGGTAGGCATCCAGAACACAACAGTTGTTCTGACTACACCGGTTACAATAGATATAAAAGTAAATTTTATTATCTGACGCTTGATAAGGACTTTGATTCCTGCTCCGCGCTCTCTGCCGCGCGCAAACTGACTGTAATTTACTATACCCTTTTTTTCAAACAGCATAAAAAAGCTAAAACAAATAACCGCCATTACGCAAAGCGAAAGACTGCTTGCAAAAAATACACTTTGCCAAACCATAAATGTAGCTGTTACACCGGCTAAGGGTGAACCGAAAAACGAGGCAAAGGTATAACCCAAGCTGCATCTGGTTGCATATATCGGCTCTGTATTTTCTGCCACAACACGTGTCATAGGACCATAAATCATAGACAGAAAATATCCTGTAAAGCCATAAACTATAAGTGCTATATCGGGCTGTGCAAGTGAAATTTCAGAAAACACCAGATTTGTAACACCGGCCATAAAAAGACCAATGCTTATCATATATTTTGCTTTTATTTTATCGCCGATAAAGCCGTTAATAAGCTGACCTATGGCATAAAAAATAAAATAAATTGACGATGCTTTTCCTATGTACACTTCTGAATATCCGCTTTCTACCATCTGCGGAGTTACCGTTCCTAAAACGTTTCTTGCAAAGTATACCGCAAGATACGAAACTGAACATAAAACTCCCAAATAAATTGCATTCATTACTTTTTTATTTTTAAACATACTTTCTTTACTCATTTTCAACCTCTTCTACATTATGTGAACTTAAAATTTTCTTTAGTTTATAATAAGCGTTTTCATCATTTTTATGAATTTTGTTCCGTATATACGAACAAATTGTATCTGTGATTAAAAGCTGCGAAGAACGTACCTCGTTGGGACTATTGCTTATTGCGCTTCCGCTAGATGCCGCAATTAAAACATCGTCAGATAATTTGGCAAGCGGCGAATTTATGTTAGATGTTACCGAAACAATAGGAACGTTATTTGCTCTTGCATTTTCTACCGCATCTATTATATCTTTGGTTTTGCCTGATGATGATATTGCAATTACCAGCGAATTTTCATCAAGCATTGCAGCAGATACAGCGCAGGTTAATATATCACTTATAAAGCTTACGGGTATGCCAAGCTGCAAAAGCTGATAAAATAAATCCGATCCAACTGCTGCCGAGCGGTAAATGCCATAAATCTCAACTTTTTTGGCTTTTAAAATTCTGTCTGTTACTCTTTTTAATGTTTCTTCATTATTAACCTTTTGAGTAAGGCGATATGCCTCGTTAAGCGAATTTATATTTTTTTCTAATGCCTCTTTTAGCGTATCGTCATTTCCTACTATATTAAACTGCTGTTCTTCGTGCGAGGCACAGCAAGCCGATATATGAAGCTTAAGCTCAGGAAAGCCTCCGTTTGCAAATTTAGCCGAAAAATTAATTATACTCCCCTGCGAGACCCCTGCCTTTTGTGCTAAATCAGACATCGAATAGGTTATAAATTCTTTCGGATTTTCTATAATAAGCTTGGCTATTTTTTGCTCAACCTTAGTCAAAAAATTAATATTGGTTTTTAGCCTGACAATAATATTTTGCGTCACCCGTTCACCACCCTTTGACTTTTTCTCATTTTTTTGCACAACAAATTGAGTATATCACAATATATGTATTAAGTCAATAAAAAAAACAGCTGCAAAAAATATTTTTTACAGCTGTTTTTTAAGCATTATTTACATAATTCGCCGGCTAAGGTTTCAAGCTGTGCCAGGCTTTCATCATTTAACGCAGACATAATTTTTACAGTTGTATCGGTATAGATAATATTTTTACTTTTTTCAAGCATTCCTCTCATAACCTTTGCTGCCGTTGGCGCCCAGCTTCCGTTTTCAATAAAAGCAATGGTTCTGTTCGAATAATTGCGTTCTGTAAGATGGTTAATAAACTCACGCATAAACGGAAAAATTTCGCCGTTATATGTTGTCGTTGCCAAAACGAGCTTTCCGTATCTGAATGCATCCTCTACCGCCTCTGCCATATCGCATCTGGCTAAATCATTTACGCACACTCTCTGACCTTTATCTTCAAGCATTTTTGCAAGCCTTAAAACTGCCTTTTTAGTATTTCCGTAAACAGAGGTATATGCTATAACTATGCCGTCTGTTTCTGCCTCGTATTTTGACCAGGTATCGTAAAGCCTGATATAATATCCTAAATCATCTTTAAGCACAGGACCGTGAAGCGGACATATAATATCAATTTCAAGTCCTGCTGCTTTTTTTAACAGCGCCTGAACCTGTGCACCGTATTTTCCTACAATTCCGATATAATATCTTCTTGCCTCGCATGCCCACTCTTCTTCTGCATCCAACGCTCCGAATTTACCGAATCCATCTGCCGAAAATAACACTCTGTCGGTACTGTCGTAAGTAACGATTACCTCGGGCCAATGTACCATAGGAGCGGTAACAAAGGTTAAGTTATGCTTGCCTAAAGAAAGCGTGCTGCCCTCGCCTACTACAATCTGGCGGTCAACAAAATCATCACCGAAAAAGTTTTTCATCATTGTAAATGCTTTTGACGAAGAAACTATTTTTGCATCAGGATATGCCTTAACAAAATGAACTATACTCGATGAATGATCAGGCTCCATATGCTGAACGATAAGATAGTCGGGCTTTTTGCCCTCTAAAGTATTTTCTATATTTTTAAGCCATTCATCTGCAAAACGTGCATCAACAGTATCCATTATTGCAATTTTTTCATCAATAATTGCATATGAGTTATATGACATTCCGTTAGGAACTATATACTGACCCTCGAACAAATCTATCTCGTGGTCGTTTACGCCAATATATTTAATATCGTTTGTAATCATCTGTTTTCTCCTTTTAAAATATTTGTTATTATTTTACCACATTTGTTGCAAAAAAACAAGCAATATGATAATATTTGTCTTGAATATAATATCATTTGTCTTGAAAAAAAGCTGGCAGTATGATAAAATGTTAGTCAAACATCCACATTAGGGGGAAATATTATGAAAAACAGAAAAAAAAGATATTTCGGACTTCATTTTGATTTTCACGCAGCGCCTGATGCACACGTTGGAAAACGTGTGACGAACGAGCTTTTTGAGCGTTATTTAACCGAGGTTAAGCCTGATTTTGTGCAGGTTGATTCTAAAGGTCATCCCGGAAATGCAAGTTTTAAATCAAGCACAGACAACTCTACAAGCATCGACAGAGATTTGCTTATGGATTATCGCGAAATTACAAATAAACATAACATACCCTTATATGTTCACTATTCAGGCTGTTGGGATTCAAGATATGTAAAAGATCATCCTGAATATGCCCTGACAGATAAAGACGGAAACAAAAATGAAAATCTGCCGAGTCAGTTCAGTCCTTACATTGACGAAGTTATGATTCCTAATCTTAAAGAATTAAACGACAAATATCACGTAGACGGTGTTTGGGTTGACGGTGACTGCTGGGCTGTATATAATGATTTTTCAGATGTTGCAAAACCGTATTTAAAGCCTGATTGCACTATAACAGAAAACAATTATATTGTAATGGAAAAATTCAGACAAAATTTAAAAAAATATGTTTCAGCTATGCACGAACACAATCCTGAATTCAGGGTATGCAGCAACTGGGCTTATACCTCATATATGCCGGAGCAGATTGACACAGGTGTTGACTTTATAAGCGGTGATTTTCCTGCTAACAATGCCATTCGTACCGCACGCTATGAGGGCAGATGTATGGCTAACCGCGACATACAATGGGATTTAATGGCATGGGGCTTTGATATTTTAGAAAACAGCCATTATTACAAATGCGGTGAGCAGTTAAAACAAGAGGCAGCAAGTATAATAACTCTCGGTGGCGGATATCAGATATATAATATGCAGCGAGCTGACGGCACATTTAACGAGCATCCTATAAAAGCCGCAAAAGAAGTTGGCGAGTTTATGCGCAAGCGTGAAGAACTTTGCTATGGCAAAAAGCCAACCGCTCAGGTAGGTATTTACTACTCAAAAGAAGCTCGATATACATTCAGCAAAAGATTTAATGCCGCAGGAACAACCAACAGTCTTATAGGCATTACAGGCTGTGTTTTAGATGCACAGCACACCGCTGAAATATTTTATGAATATCAGCTCGAAAATATAAATAAATATGATGTTGTTATCTTCCCTGAATGGTCTTTGATTACAGAAGAAGAGAAAAAAGTCTTTACCGAGTATGCAGCAAACGGCGGCAAGTTGGTAGTAATCGGTGCTAAGGCATCAAAACTGTTTGAAGATTGCTATGATTGTAAGTGGATAGAATATCACGAAAGCAAACCTTATTTCATTCATCAAAGCGGTCTTTTGTCAGGCTTTGAAACAAACTTTTACGAAGTTGAGTGCGATGGTCCCTCGGCATATACTGCTTGCGATATTGACACCACCTTCAGTGCGACAAAAATAAAATCAAATTACGGAAAAGGCAGCATTACTGCAGTATTTTTTGATTTAGGAACATCATATTTTAAAATGAGAAGTACTACTCTTCGTGATTTTATGAATGATGTTTTATGTGACCTTTATAATCCTATGGTAAATGTTAATCAGAGATATGTTGATATAACTCTGCAGCCTGACGGCGACGATATGATCGTTAATTTTATTAACATAAACGGTGAGCACGCTGACCGCACAATATCAACATTTGATTACATACCCAAAGTATATCATCTTAAAGTAGATATTGATTTGCAGGGCAAATACAAAAACATTTATCTTCCTCTTGAGGATAATAAAAGAGTAGATTTCGAGTTGAAAAACGGTCACGCTCTGTTTGAAATTGACATTGAAGATTTGCATCAGGCGGTAGTTTTAACAGAACAGGAGTAAGTGTTATGGAACCAAAAGATTACATTTTAACACGAACAGAAGGCGAATATGCCTATTTAAAAGATATCGAAACAGGCAATGAAATTTTTATTGCGCTTGCTCTTCTGCCCACAGGAGCAGATGTAGGAAGTAAAATTCATTGCGAAATGTTTGAATACACCTTAACATAAACACAAAAGCACCGGTTAAAACCGGTGCTTTTGTGTTCGAGCAAGCCTGTAAGCCGAGTTTTGTATTTGATGATCATCTATCTAGACCGCATATTACTATACGGTTCAAGCCACCGCCAAGCACGGATATATCGGGCCGACTAATTCCGTGCGAGCCAATACGGTGTTGCTTCGGATGGGGTTTACATGGCCGCTGTGTCACCACAGCGCCGGTGAGCTCTTACCTCGCCTTTCCACCATCGCCGCTTGCGCGGCAGTCTATTTCTGTTGCACTTTCCTTAGAGTCGCCTCCACCGGGAGTTACCCGGCACCCTGCCCTATGAAGCTCGGACTTTCCTCGTTGGCAAATTGCCCCCGCGACCATCTGGATTACTCGAACTAATTTATTTTAGCACTTTTTTAAAATATTGTCAATTACCCTTTAATTTAATAAAAATATAATAAATTCTTTGACAAGTTGCCGTATTTGTAGTATTATATATAGAGGATATACATGTCCTTTATACACGGATTGAAACGAGGCCTTAAAATGCTGATTAATTTTAACAGAACTGTTGCATATCGCTGCCCTGCCTGCGGCGAGTTTGCATATGGTAATTTTTCTTTGTTTGAATTATCGGGCCGCAAAGGAATTTCTGTTCAGTGCAGCTGCGGTCATTCATCAATCGAGATTTTACCCGAAAACAAAGTAACATACTCCGTTCGCATTCAATGTTTAGTTTGCGACGAAGTTCATAAATTTTCGCTTCCCTTTACATCGCTTGCAAAAAAAGAATGCTGCGAATTTACTTGCCCTAATGTTATTGTTGGGCTTGTATTTATCGGAAAGGACGAGGCTGTAAAAAAGGCTGTATTAGAAAACGAAGCATATGTAAGCGAAGTTGTTGCCGCCTGCGGTCTTAATCACACAGGCAAAAACGGAGTTACAATGCTTAAAGCCTTAGACAAAATTCAGGATTTATCTGACCGCGAAATGCTTTTTTGTGAATGCGGTGCAAACATTATAGATGTCGAAATTCACGAAGACGATATTATTTTAGAATGCTGCGTGTGCGGCTCTACAATGGTATTGACTACTGATATGATAAGAAACAATAATTTTGCACATCTGGATAAACTGGTAATTCCCTGCAAACACTAAAGATGACGATTTATGCTTTTTAAGCTTTAAATTTAGATTATAATTTTGGAGGTAATAAATATGTTAGTTACAGGTAAAGAAATTTTAGACAAAGCACACAAAGAGAACTATGCTGTTGGCGCATTTAACGTAAACAACATGGAAATTCTGCAGGCAGTTATTGCTGCAGCTGAAGAAACACAGTCACCTGTTATTATTCAGACTTCTGAGGGTGCAATTAAATATGCAGGAATCGATTATCTTTCTGCGATGGTTCATTTGGCAGCTAAAAAAGCAAGTGTTCCTGTTGCGCTTCACTTAGACCATGGTACAACCTACGAAACTATTATTAAATGTATCAGAAACGGCTGGACATCTGTTATGTTCGACGGTTCACACTTCCCGCTTCCTGAAAACATTGAGCATACTAAAGAAATCGTTAAAATCGCTCACGCTTGCGGCGTTTCTGTTGAGGCAGAGCTTGGTCGTTTAGGCGGTATTGAAGATAACATCAGCGTTGACGAAAAAGATGCTCGCTTAACCTCTCCTGACGAGGCTGTTGAGTTCGTAAACGGCACAGGTGTTGATTATTTGGCAATCGCAATCGGAACAGCTCACGGTAAATATAAGGGTGAGCCGAAGCTTGATTTTGACCGTTTACAGACAATTAAAGGTCTTTTAAATATGCCTATCGTTTTACACGGTGCATCAGGTGTTCCTGAAGATTCTATCATCAAATCAACCAAATTAGGTGTTAACAAAATCAACATCGACACCGACGTTCGTGTAGCATTTACAGAAGGTGTAAAATCGGTTGTTACAACATCTGACGAGTTTGACCCGAGAAAGATTTGCGGACCTGCTCGCGAAAATATGAAAAAAGTTGTAATGGAAAAAATGATTATGTTCGGCAGCGCAGGCAAAGCGTGAGATTAAAGTTAATATAAAATTAAGGGACTGCTTGGCAGTCCCTTTTGTTGTTTATTTTAAAATATTAATCTATTAGGCTACAGGATCAGGAGCAGGAGTGGCAGTTGCAGGAGCAGGAGTGGCAGTTGTTTCTGGATAAATATAATTTTGAGTCTGATACTCGATAGCATCAACTATTTTATTATCTTCTAATCTTGCGATTACATTATAAGTATAAGTTGCACCACTCTTCTTTAAACTCGAAAGTGACGTAAGTGCGGTTACAGCATTTTTTCCGCTGCGTGCAGTGTTGTAAACCGCAACAGTCCCTACTTCATCACTATTTGCGAATGTATACTCCGAGCCGTCAACCACAATATACTTAGTTTCTTTATCTGTTACTTTACCTTCTATATATTTAATAGTATCAGTGTCTTGACCATTACCTATATCTCCACCATTTTTGTCAACTATTACAATCTCACTATTTTTGTATTCAGCAATAATATTTGCTTTAAAAATTTCGTCACCAGCGAGTGTGTATTGGAATATATCGCCAACTCCTATTCCGCTTAAGTCATCGCAATCTTCACTCACTACATAAGATAAAAACACACCATTTTGGAAGAATTGAATTTTCTTCTGTTCACTAGAAATCACTGAAGTCCCTACTACAACTGCTAATGCGTGCGTTTTAACTGGATCAAGTTTATCATATATTTCAAGCAAATAATTTTCAAACTGTGTAATATCAAAATACAAATTGCTTATAATGCTATCATATATTTTTAACCATAAATCATCCTCTATCTTTTCTACATCGAATTTAACATCTATGATTTTTGTTTTATAACAATCTAACAGAACTTCTCGCAGTCCTTGCGGCGACACTGTATTTCCATTTATATATTTTAAAAAATTTTCTTCATTAAGACTTGCCTTGCTTGTTAATTTTCCTTCAAAAAAATCTCTTACAGGATTCAAAGTATCATAATTCCAAATAAATACTTTGTAATCTACCCCATATAAAATATCATCCATAGGTATTATAAGTTTTTCCAATATAACATTTTGCACAATGTCTTTTGATGATATCTTCAGTAGCTTTCCACTATTATCATATATAGCAAAATAAGCCTTAAAATCATATGTAAAATTACTAAAAGCAAGTGAGGCCTCTGCATCCCCGTCATTGTTATAATAACAATCAATTCCAACACGTTCACCGACTGCATTTGTGCTCGTAAAAACCGGCAACGAAAGGCATAAAACCAACATGACGCAAATAAGTGATACAACTTTCATAAATTTTTTCATAACCATTCTCCTAACCTTTTTATTTAAAAAATGCGCCAACCGAAGCTGACGCACGAAAAACGCAAGCTCCAATTGTCGCCAAACAAAGTTCATTCCACGATAAAAGGATATGAAAGCAGAGCATATGCATTTTTACCTAAAGGTTCAAAAAAAGCATATCCTTTATCGCAAAAAATTATTCAACTTTGTTTGGCAAATTTATTTTATCACATTTTTAATAATTTATCAATATTTTTCAAAAAAATTCCTTTTAAATGTTGAAATTACTGTGTTCTTGCGCTATAATAAAGAATGAATTAATATGCATAAATATGAATTATATACAGAAAGGTATGTAGCAAATGTCAAACTGGAGATTGTACACCCCCGAAGGAACAACCGACCTTTTGCCAAAGCAATGTGCAGAAAAAACATCAATCGAAAATGCTATTTCTGACGTTTTTGCAAGCTATGGCTATCAGGTTGTAGAAACACCCGTTATGCAGTTTTATGATGCATACGACACACCAAGCAGTAAAATGGAGCAGGAAATTTTATATAAGTTTTTTGATAAAGAGGGACGCATTATGGTTTTGCGCCCCGATGTTACAACATCGCTCGCGCGAATGGTTGCAACAAAGCTGCCTAACGGACCTTTTCCGCTCAGAATGCAGTACAGCGGCAAGGTTTTTCGTTATGTAGACAGCTACTCTTCTGTTCAGCGCGAATTTTGTCAGTCGGGTATTGAGTTAATCGGTGCTAAAAACGATATGGCAGACTGCGAGGTTATTTTGTGCGCTATGGAGGCTCTGCTTGCAAGCGGTCTTGAAACCTTCCAGATTGAAATAGGTCAGGTTGAGTTTTTTAAAGGACTTTTAGAGCAGGCGCAGTTATCTGATGACGATGCCGAGCACGTTCGCCGCCTTATCGACAAAAAAGATACGCTGGCTTTAGAGGATTATTTAAAAACTCTTAATCTTTCTGAAGCTGTTTTTGATATTTTAATCAAGCTCCCTACCCTTTTCGGAGAAATTGATATTTTAGATGCAATTGATGAAAGTGTATTAAGCGAAAAGTCAAAAAATGCGCTTTTAAACCTCAGAAATATTTATAAAATACTTTCTGAGTGCGGATATGAAAAATATATTTCTATTGACTTATCGTTAGTAAAAGGTACTAACTGCTATACAGGTATGATTTTTAAAGGCTTTACTCACGGCGTAGGCTTCCCGATTTGCTCAGGAGGCAGATACGATGACTTAATCGCAGAATTTGGCGCTAAAATTCCTGCTGTTGGTATGGCAATCGGCACAGACCGTTTGGTTAGTGTGCTTACAAGACAGAATCTCTTAGATTCTGCCATCGGCTCTGATGCTTTAATTTTCGGCAGTAATCCTGTTTGGTGCTTTGCGCTTTTAACCGCGCTCAGAAATGAGGGTTATGTGGCTGAACAGTATTTAAGCGATGATAATTTCAATAACGCCGTAGCCTATGCTAAAGCTACTAACGTTCAGGGCATATTTAAAATTGAAGATGATGGCAAGGTTTGTGTTTATAATTTAATCGAAGACACAAAAGAATATACAACTATAGATGAACTTTTAACAGAAGATGAACACGACCATGACTGCGATTGCGGATGCCATCACGAGCACGGACATCATCATTAATATTTGGAGGATAATATGAGATATATAACAATTGCACTTGCAAAGGGTCGCCTGGCAGAGCTTACCGTTGACCTTTTAGAGCAGGCAGGCTTAGAGGTAGATGAGCTTAGACAAAAGTCACGAAAGCTCATTTTTACAGACGAAAAAAACAAATTTAAGTTTATACTTGTTAAGGCATCAGACGTGCCCACCTATGTTGAATACGGTGCCGCAGACATCGGCGTTGTAGGCCGCGATACACTTTTAGAGGACGGCAAGGATTTATACGAAATGATTGACTTGGGCTTTGGCGCTTGCAAAATGGCAGTAGCAGGTCCTGCCGAGCTTTCAGGCAAGCTTGACGGAATGAGCCATATTCGTGTTGCATCAAAGTATGTAAACATTGCAAAAAACTACTATCAGTTCGAGAAAAAACAGTCAGTCGAAATAATCAAGCTTAACGGCTCGGTTGAGCTTGCTCCGCTTGTTGGCTTGTCAGAGGTTATTGTCGACATCGTTGAAAGCGGAAAAACCTTAAAAGAAAACGGTCTGGTTGTTTTAGAAGAAATATGTGACCTTTCTGCACGTTTCGTTGTAAACCGTGTAAGTATGAAAATGGAACGCGAAAGAATACTCGATTTGGTTGATAAAATAAAAAAACTGCTGCCAAATCAATAACGGAGGAACATATGACTATTACTATTATAGATTACGGCGCAGGAAATCTGCGCAGCGTCGAAAAAGCTTTTTTATATTTAGGATATGATGTTGACGTAACATCTGACCCCGAAAAAATCGCATCTGCTAAAAAGCTCGTTTTGCCGGGTGTAGGCTCTTTTCGTGATGCAATGGACAGTTTAAAGGCACACAGCTTAGTTGAGCCAATTAAAGCCGCAATTAAGGCTAAAACACCGTTTTTGGGCATATGCTTAGGAATGCAGATGATGTATGATTTCAGCGAAGAGGGCGACGCCGAAGGTTTGGGTATATTAAAAGGCACGATCCGCCGTTTTTCTGATGATATAGGGCTTAAAATACCGCAAATCGGCTGGAACTCACTCGAAATTAAGCGTCCGTCTGTTCTTTTAAACAGCTTGGGCGAACAGCCTTTTGTATACTTTGTTCATTCATACTACTTAGAGGCCGAAGAACCCGAAACAGTTGTTGCAACAACACATTACGGCATACATCCGCATGTATTGATTGAAAAGGACAACATTTTTCTTTGCCAATTCCATCCTGAAAAGAGCGGCGAAACCGGACTTAAAATGCTTAAAAACTTTGCCGAATATTCACCGGAGGACTTAAAATGATTATTCTGGCTTTTTCAGACAGTCACGGCACTACCTACTCTATTGATGCTGCAATATCTCAAGAGCCGATTGTAAATGCCATAATTTTTTGCGGTGACATTGCAAAGGATGCTGATTACATACGCTCAGCATATCCTAACATTCCGTTATACAGCGTATGCGGAAATAACGATTTTTTCTGTTCTGACCCATTCATTGCAATGCCCGAGTTTGATGGTGTTAAGCTTTATATAACTCACGGGCATAAAGAACGTGTAAAAGCAGGATATTACGGGCTTTTAAGCCGATGTCACAAATACGATTGCAGTTTGTGTGTTTTTGGGCACACTCATCAAGCCTTTGACGAAGAAATAGACGGAATACATTTGCTGAACCCCGGTTCTATTCGAACATCTGCCGGAACATATGTAAGATTACAATTTTAAATGGAGATTTTACCACAGAAATTAAAAGCGTAGAATAGTAAAGGAGTTTAAATATGCTTTTTACCATTGACGTAGGAAACACTAATATTGTACTTGGAATTTATGATAAGGATGAACTTAAATTCAGCTACAGAATGGCTACCGACAGAACCAAGTCTTCTGACGAGATAGGTTTTTTCTTTCTGCAGATTCTGCAAAATGCAGGAATTAATCCTTCACAAATTGAAGATGCGGTTATTTCTTCTGTTGTGCCTCCTGTTATGCACTCTTTAGAAAATGCTGTACGAAAATATTTTAAAAAAGAGCCTATTATTATAAGCAGCTCTGCTCCGCTTGATATGAAGATATTAATTGATAATCCCAAAGAGCTCGGCGCCGACCGGATAGTAAATGCAATCGCTGCATACGAGCTTTATGGCGGACCAGCCATTGTAATTGATTTTGGTACTGCCACAACCTTTTGTGTAATAAACAAAGACGGAAATTATTTAGGCGGTGCTATTTATCCCGGTCTTAAAATATCGGTTGATGCATTGGTTGAACGAACCGCAAAGCTACCGCGTATCGAAATTACTAAGCCGGACAATGTTATCGGCAAAAACACCGTCAACAGTATGCAATCAGGAATTGTGTACGGCTATGTTGGAATGGTTGATTTTATAGTCAAAAAAATGGCTAAAGAAATTGGTGAAGATAACATAAAGGTTATAGCAACGGGCGGTTTATCGACCTTAATTTCAGAAGAATCTGAAACTATAACACATATTGACCGCGATTTGACATTAAAAGGACTTAAAATAATTTACGAAAAATATTTAAAATAAAGAAAAGGGACTGTCTCAACAAGCATATATAGCGAATAATTATGCATCATTTGGCTGTAGGGAATGGATTTATCCATTCCGCAGAACGCATTAATGCGTTCCCTGCAATTTATCGTACATAAATATTCATTAAAAATGTTTATTGAAACTGTCCCTTTTACTTTACTTATTAAAACAGGTTGCAGCATAATTGCTGCAACCTGTTTTTTAATTATTATTCTTCAGGATATTTAAAAACTATAATTGCTTTAATTGTTCCCGATGTCTGATATATAAACAGTTTAGACGGTTTTTCAGCTTCGGTATTATATCCCAGAATGTCACCAAAAGCGCCTTCTGTTGCAACTTTTGATTCATTTGCTTCTGTATCTACAACAATGATTTTTGTTGATTCGCTAATGATATAACTTTCATCATCATTCTCATCCGCCCAATTTTCATCATCCGGATACATTGCTGTTAATACAAGTGTATTTCCTTCCTGAGCATTCTCAGCTAAACGAGCCGTTCCGAGGAAATAACGATATTGTGCATTAAGCAGATTAAGGTTAGATCCCTCACTTGCGATTGCTGCTTCCTGATCGCCTGCAATAACATCCTCTGCCTTAGCAACAAGCATAACTTCTTCTAAAATGCCCTTGTCATCTGCAACAACCTTTATAATATCACCTGGCTTAATACCCTTAAAGTTGCCTTCTCCTGCCGGAATCTCGAGACTTGAAGACCATTTTTTAGTGCTTGCACCTTCAAATTTTGCATATTCTTCTTCGCCTTTAGAGTAATAAGTTTTTTCTTCACCATTTATGGTTTTTACCTTAAGTACGTTTAACGCACTATCTTCACCTTCAACGGTAGCTGTACCCGTTACCTTAGTAACTATTACAGGAACTGCAGCACGTATGTTTGTAGATGCAAGAGATGTGTTTGCGCCATAGATTAATACAGCCTTTACACTATTTCCTGATGTGGCATCGACAAGCTGAACCTTATATTTGCCGCCCTGAGTATACGACGATGCTGTTTTACCTACATATTTATCGTTAACACGGTTTGCAGGAATTACCAAGCCTGCACCTGCAATTGAATATTTACCAAGTTTTGAACTGGTCTGAGCGGTAAGCTCGTCAGCTTCTAAGTTATCGATATTTAAAACATTAGCATTATTTCTGTCAGGATTCTCTGTAGGACCGGTATATGTGATAATCTTATCAACATATACGCCATCTAAGCTGTATTTAATAACCTGAGTATACTCTTCTGCTTCATCATCATATGCAGCTGCACCAACATTAAGTTTTGCTGCAGATTCTAAAAGTGCAGTTTTAATGCTGTCAGAATCTCTCATTCTTTCGCCGTTAACTCTTACACCGTCGTCTAAGTTAATAGAAAGATATGTAGGAGTTATATTAGAACTTGTTGATATGTTATAAACCTTAAGTTTAAACTCTTCTTCTGTACCGCCGCTTGATTCAGCACCAACTAAGTAAGCATATTTGTAGTTGGTTGCGCTTGCAGAAATTTCAGCAAAAGCAATTTTACCGAAAGCGTCTAAATAAAGCTTAACTGCTACATCGTTTGCAAACAATTTCTGCGCTTCGCTTTCATAGCTTTTTGCAACCTTATAGGTTTTATTGTTAATAACCAATGTCATGCAGTCGCCATCAATTTCAGAAATAGTTCCGCTTACAGTATTTGCTGAAATCAACACATCGATTTTATCTCCTGCTTCATTCTTAGCAATTGATAAAATGTTGTTTGTTGTAATATTAGAAAATTCTGCCGGTTTGCCGTCTTTAGTAAATGTGATGGTAGTAGAACGGCTGTCTTCATCTAAAATTTCAGTTTTTCCGTTTACGATTTTATCATAAACTTTAAACTCATTTTTTGTAATGCTGCTTACAACAATTGTGTCATAAACCATTAAGAATACGATTGATGCCGATCCTTCGCCTTCTGCATCCAAGAATCTGATTGTACCGGATTCGTTGATGTTAGCATCTAAAACATCTGATAAAGTTTTGCTGTCAGTATCTATAGGAGAACCGTTAAGCATAATGATTACATCACGGTTAACATCAATTTCTTCATATTCTTCGTCTTCAGTCATATATTCAACTGTGGTATCATCATATTCAGTAACATCACTTAAAGAGATAACTGTTTCGTCATTAGAACCAGCCATTTCTCTGATGTTTGTAAGTTCCTGATAGTCACGGCTGGAATCAGCTTCGTAGTATATAGTTACATATCTTCCGAGCCATTCATTAGGATCAATATCCAATTCTTCGATTGAGAAGATTTCAACATCGGTACCTAAGTCAACCTCAATCTGATCTCTTTTACACGGACTTTCTTCGCCGTACTCTAAAGTTGTTCCATAAATAGAAATAATCTGGCCGTCTTCTGTTTTTGTTTTGTCAATTGACGAAACAGAATCGCTTGTTTTTCCGGTAAGCGGATCAACGATTTTTACGTTTAACGCATTGTCAACCAGTTTTGCAATCAAGCCGCGATGTGCACCTTTGCCAACCGTACCGTCAACAATTTCACGCAAAAGCTTTAATGTTCCTGCAACAGTAATATATCCGTTAGGATATCCGCCGCGCGCCTGTGCCTGTGCATCATAACCTAAAGCACAAACGAGCATTTTTACAGCCTGTTCGTATGTAACATCTGCATCAGGAGCAAATGTGCCGTCGCCCATACCATTAATAATGCCGGCAGCAGCTGCTACTTTAATGTAGCCAGATGCCCAGTGATCTGCAGCAACATCGGTAAATCCTGCACCGGCAGTAGCACCAAGCTCACCTGTTTTTACAATACCAATACAAACGATTTTTGCAAATTCGCTTCTTTTAACTGTTTTGTCAGGAGCAAATGTGCCGTCGCCCATACCGTTAATGATTTTGAGTGCCGCCAGATTTTCTACTGCGTTATAGTAGCGATATGTACTGTCAACATCACTGAACTGCGCTGCAGAAGCTGTCGGGATCATCATTGACAGTGCAAAAACGACAACTAACATCAATGATAAAAATTTCTTCATCTTACGCATATTTTTCCCTCCGTAAATATAAATATAATATTTGCTTTTTATATTATACCATTGTTATTACATATCGTCAATTACAAATATTTTACTTTTTGATTACAAACATAAAAGCTACCGCATTTGCGGTAGCTTTTATGTTTGTAAATCTATTCTGTTTTTAATTTCACCGGCAAAAAATGCGTTCGTATTTTCAATCATTACCGAAAAGCAACGCTCACGGGCTTCAATTGTTCCCCATGCCATATGAGGAGTGAGGCAAACATTGTCATAATCTTTAATTTCATAAACAGGACTATCCTCGCCGAACGGCTCAACTGAATATACATCCGTTCCGAAGCCTGCTATGCGTCCCTCTTTAACAGCATCGCACAAGGCCTTCTCATCGGTTACCGCACCTCTTGCTGTGTTGACTAAAATAGCCGTTTTTTTCATTTTTGCTATGCGTTCTTTACTGATTATGCCACGAGTTTCGTCAGATAGCGGAATATGAACAGTAACAATATCACTTTTTTCTAAAAGCGTGTCAATATCGGTACATTCAACATTTTCAACCGGTGTGCGTTTATAGGCTAAAATGTTGCAGCCTAATGCCTTTGCAATTTCTCCAACCCGTTCACCGATTGCACCGTATCCGACTATCCCCCACGTTTTTTGATAAAGCTCGTGATATACAGGTTTTAATATATTCGCTGTCTTGCCTTTAGAGTAGCTGCCGTCAGATGTCGCACGGGTATATTCTTTTAAATGATTTACTAAGCTAAGCACCATAGATGCCGTCACCTGTGCTACACTGTATACAGAATATCCCGGAACATTGCAGACCGCTATACCTTTTTTTCTGCAATATTCTAAATCTATATTGTCGTAGCCGGTTGCAGCCTCGCATATAAGCTTTAAGTTAGAGGCTTCTTTTAAATTATCTTCAAAAAGCTTTACTTTATTTACAAAAATAACATCAGCATCCTTTATATGTTCTGCCACTTCATCGGCATCTGTTTTATCATACGAAATAACCGTTCCGAATTTTTCAGCCACCGAAATATCTAAATCATCGCCTAAGGTCAGACGGTCTAAAACTACGATTTTCACCTATATGCCTCCTTGATTTTATGCACTCAATTCTTCTTTTTTATTTTTTTCTTTAAGCTGAATAAATATTCCCAGCACAATAACCACAAGACCCGTTATAAAATAAATGTTTAATTTTTCTTTTAAAATTAACGATGTCCATACCATTGACAAAAACGGAGTTATATATGCCAGATTTGATATTTTAGCAGTATTACCTGCTTTCAGCGCCATTACCCATACTGTGTTTGCAATAGCCATTGTAAATACGCCGTTCCATACGAATCCTAAAGTTTCAGCAATGGTAGGTATAAACATATTACCCTGCACAACGTTTATAAGACCGGTTAATGCAAAGCTTGCAATATAACTTATCATTACGGATATGCTTTTATCATAATCAAATTTTTGATTTAAAGCAGTAAATACACCATATGACACAGCACCCAAAATACAAAAAACCGCACCTGCTATTAAATTACCGTTGAGCTTTGCACTATCACCGCCTGCAACAATTGCCACACCTAAAAACGAGATTACTATTGCAATCATCTTTTTTACCGTCATTTTTTCTTTTAAAATGATACATGCAAACACAATACTCATAATTGGCCACAAATAGTTAATTATAAATGCCTGCGAAGCAAGCATTCTTGCTGTACCTGCATAGTAAAAAACATAATACAAAAAGCTGCCGGGCAAACCAATTAAGATTGATATAATATAGTCTTTAAGCTTATAATCTTTAAGTTTTTTTATGTTGCTGTTTGCTATATTAACAACCAGCAGAAATACCGCTGCAAAAAGCGCACTAATCCACATAACTTGAAAATTGTTGTATGAACCTAACAGCAGTTTTGATGTAACTGCAACAGTTGACCAGCACAGAATTGCTGTTCCTGCCAAAAAATATGCTTTTTTCATTATTTTCACCTTTTATATTTTGTCAATTACATTATAACACCTAATGTAATTGTATTTGCTTTTAGAAGTTTTCTAAAATAAGCTCTGCCGCAATTTTAATTCCGGCAGGAATTGACGCAATTTCGACCTTTTCTTCTCGGGTATGCGCACCGCTGCCCCAGAAAATTCCTACACAAACCGCAGGAATGCCCATCGACATCGGAATATTACAGTCAGTAGATGCCGAGCTTGTCTTACATTCAAATCCGGAATGCTTTTCGCATATTTTAATACATTTTTCGGTCATTTTCGCTAATCTTTTCTCATCTACACCTTTGCCGCATGGTCTTACGCCTATGGTATTAACAGTAATTTCGGCATCATTTCTTTCTTTGGATTTTGCAATTTCGGTTTCAAAAATTTCTCTCATTTTTTCAAGGCATTCATCAGAATCTGAACGGTATTCATAAAGAAGCTTCGCATTTTGTGCAATTGTATTTACCGATGTTCCGCCTTCTGCAACACCTGCATTGTATGTAGTTTTACTGTCACCGCAAACAGGAACTTCGTAAGAATAAAGATTATGAACAAGTTCTGACATTGCATAAATTGCATTACGATTTCCGAAATCATTAAGCGAATGTCCGCCCTCTGTTTTGAAAATAATTTCGTATCTGTGCGAGCCTACACATTTGTTAGCGAGCCTCTTATACATCCCGTCAAATGAATATACCTCAGATATTCTGCCTTCGTAATCCTTCATTATCTGTTTTATGCCTTTAAGATTACCCAAGCCCTCTTCACAGGAATTTGCGGCAAACAATACACCACGTTTTGGGACTAAGCCGTATTTTGTTATATATTTTGCAACTGTAAGCATAATTGCAAGACAGGTTGTGTCGTCACCAACACCCGGTGAATAAAGATATTCTCCGTCGTTTTTAAACGGCATAGGTTCAGTATCAGGAAATACTGTATCGGTATGTGCCAGAAAAAGCACAATGTCATCTTTGTTTTCGCATCCAAGCGGATATAAAACATTAAGTGCAGAATCTATTACTACCCCCTCTGCGCCGCAATTCTCTAACCACTTTTTACAGAATTCCGCTCTTTTTTCCTCATGGTGTGATGGCGCAGGAATAGCGCAAAGCTGCTCGATGAGTGTAACGGTTTCTTGCTTTACATCCTCAAGATGTTCTGAAATGAAGTCAAATAATTCTTTAGCCATAATTTTCTCCTTTTATTTTAATGCAAGCATAAATGCTGTAAGCAAAATTACAAATCCAAAATTAAGCAATGAAAACAAACCTATATACTGCATACCTTTACCGGGATTGTGCTTTAAATACTCCCTGAAGGTAATAAGGCTTGCCAAAGACGCAATCAATGTTCCTGCTCCGCCTATATTTACTCCTAACAGCAAATCGCGATAGTTTTCGGTAAACTGTGAAAGCAAAATAGCCGACGGAACATTACTTATAATCTGACACGATAAAATACTGAATATTAATGCGCTTTTATTAAGTAAAAAGCAAAAAAATTCTCTTATAACGTCAATCCTTGACATATTACCGGCGAAAACAAAGAAAAACACAAAGGTTAAAAGCAAAGGATAGTCAACTTTTTTTAATGCCTTTTTATCCATAAAAAACAACACAGCAGGTATTATAATAAGACCAATCCAGTAAGGTATACCTCTGAATACTATTGCTATTGAAAGTACAAACAGCAGCATATATATAATTGTTTTGCGCAAATCAAGGTCAATCTGAATATCATCTATTTCAAGCTTTTCAGACCTAACACACAAACAGCATATTGTAATTATAATAATTGATACAATAAACGGCGGTGCCATTATCCCCATAAATTCTCCGGTAGGGATATTAAACTTAGTATATAAATACAAATTCTGCGGATTGCCGAACGGCGTCAGCATTCCGCCCAGATTTGCAGCTATATTTTGCATTATAAATGTAAATGCCATATATTTTTCTTTGTGCGTGGTTATTAAAACAAAGCATCCAAGCGGCAAGAACGTTAAAAGTGCCATATCGTTTGCGATAAGCATAGAACCGATAAATGTTATGTACACCAAAGCCAGAATGCTCATTCGGGTTGTTTTAAACAAACGGATTATTTTTCTTGCCATCATATAGAAAAAATGAATATTTTTTAAAGCACACACAACCGCAAGAACGCAAAACAGACAGGTTAATGTTTTAAAGTCAAAATAGCTGATATATTCTTTATCTATCGGCACAAAAAAGCACGTAATTAAAGCTGCAACAAAAGCAATTACCATAACTGCGTTCTTTTTTATAAACGCTCTTATCACCACAAAACTTTCCTCCCTTTGTTTTTTATTTAACATATAAAATATAACACATTACAATGCAATAATCAAGTTCTTTTACTTATAGCTATAACTTTATTTTCCGGCAAATAATTTTTCAGAAATTACAGTTTTATATATAAAAGGAGCTGTCTCAATAAACATTTATAATGAATATTTATGTACCAGATATTGCAGCAGCTATTATAATTTAATCTTTAATTTCAATTAAAATTTTATCTTTAAGCTTATCATTTTCAAGATATATCTGCTTAGTATCCGAAACCTTATCTGTAAAGGTTTCTGCTTTAATTCCATTAACAAAATATTTTCTTTCGCCTGCATTTTCATTTTTATACGATATTTCTATTTCACAGTTTTTAATTTTTATTTTTATGCTTGCAGAATCTGTCGGCATATATGTTGCTGCTTTAATTTTTACACCATCTAAGTCAGGCTGAATACCGAATACGTGCTTTATAATATTTCTCATAAGCACACAACCGCTGCCGGTGTACCAATCGCCCATTGATTCTCCGTCCATATTGTATTCTTCATTATAGCAATATGAATTTGGCATAACAAACGGTGTTTTTGTTATATATGAATGAGTTATTGGTATCGCTTTTTCAATCTGCTCCCATGCTTTTTTGCTCTCGCCCAGAATAAACAATGCCATAGCAGCAAACATCGTTGAATGAACATAAGCACAACCGTTTTCATATGTACCCGGTGTCAAGTTGGCAACATTACCGATAAAGTAGAATGTATCTCTCTCAAAGTGCGGATAACACGTTCTTATTCCGTATTTTGAATCTAATGCTTCATACGCTCTTAAAATATCCTTTTTAATTTCAGGAGTGTCATTTATCATTTCAGATATGCACCAGAACGAATTAACCGTCGAGCTGTGACGTTTTTTGCCGTCAGGGTCATTGGGTGTACATACCGAATATGCTTTTTTATCTCCCCAGCCGTGTATTATATGCTTGCCCTCATCACAATCCACCACCGCCAGTTTTATCAACGCATCGTGGATTTTTTGTCTTAGATCCATATAGGTTTTGCATTCTTCTTCATAACCGCCCACATGCGAAAGAATTTCGGTCATTTCGAGCAGATTTCTGTAAAACTGCAAAGATGCCATAACCGATACACCGCTGCCGAATTCTTTATCTTTGTCCTTTGTAACTCCCAGTCCCGTTATTGCATCATTCCAGTCACCACGCAAAATTCTGAGGCAATTTGTATTCTCATCAACATTCGAAATAAGATATTTCATAATTCTGAGCAAATGCTCCAAAACAGTTGTAGTTTCGCCCTTTACCCATTTTTTTGTTGCTATATCTATTATATCATAATAAGAACATTTTTCATCAAGAATTATATAATCACCGGTAACTGCCAGATAGTTATAAAGTGTTTCGATAATCCATATGCCCTGGTCTATAAATTCGCAGGTGTTAAGGTCGGGAATTAATCCCTCTTTTGCAGGAATTGAAAATTGTCTTGGCGACCTTCCGTTTGAAAAAATATAATTAAGCGCAACAATTATTTTTTTGCGCGACTCGGCAGGATTCCACATTACAGATGTATCAAGCTGCTGAAAAACATCTCTTATTCCTATTAAATCACCCGCATAGTTTTTACCGTGCGCACACAAATCAACCTGCTTTTGAACGTTTTTCAAAAAGTTATTGAAAACATTTTTGTTAATTGATGATATTTTCATATCATTAAACGAAATGCTCATTCGGGAAAATTTTTCTTTTTCTGCAATCTCCTGTGCTTTTATATCTTCTGTTAGTGCTTTAGTGTCTATAGCTTTATTAACAAGCTCTTTTGCTTTTTCTTCGTCATTTACTATTGTTATTAAATAACTTAACTCTGCCATCTCACCGGGATTTAACTTAAATTTTACAATATCACTCACAACCGGTTCATCAGATGTGTTTGTTGCGCAAACTTTTTTATCAAAGCATCCGGTTTTTAACGCTTTTGCATTAACCATATTTCTTCCTGTTCCACCGGAAAATACTATTTTAGATGTTGTGCTTTCTACTATCGGTTTGTTTTCAGAATTAATCTTTTTATTTATAACAGCATAATAGTCAATATCTGATTTTGCTCTGATTGTATAATTGCCGTTGTCGTGCAGTTTTGCATATTTTTTCATAGCAAACCAATGCAGTTCAAGCTCGGTATATCTCATACAAAAATCCATCAAAGCCGAAAGATACGCCTCTTTTACTTCTGACGTTTTATTTATTGCGCAAACAGTAAAGTTAATTTGTTTTTGAAAAGTTACGTTGGCACGCACCGCGAAAACAAGTTCGTTACTGTCTAAAATATAGTATGCCGCTCTTTTTGTAAATACGGTATATCTTTTTATATCATCCGGCTCAAAAAGCTGCTTGTTTGCGCCTGTAACAGACAGAGGAAACCATTCATTCTCCCCTTTTTTAACTCCGCCCCAAAAGCCTAAAAGAGCTGAACTGTTAAAATATGCTGTTCTGAAAATAACAAATTTACTTTCACAAGCATCAATATGTCCATTAGAATACGCCCACAAATTCATACCGTCCATCTCATACGGATAACGGATATTTGCATTATTTTCGCCCATACACAAAATATTTTCATCATTTAAGTAGTATGTATCGGCAGGAAGCTTGTTATCTGCGGATATGTTATTTTTTAAAAGCTCAATTTCTTTTAATAGCGCAAGTATTTTTTCTTTCATCTTAAGGCACATCCTTTTTAACTTTTTTGATTTTAATTAATATAAAATTATTGTATATATCCCTAAACTGTGATATTATGATTATATAAATAAATGCTATTAAAATAAATTCATATATTGACTTAATTTTGAACTATTTTGACATGGAGGTGATTAAAACGGATAACGAAATTATTAAATCAAGCATAAGCGGCATTCCCATATGGATTGCACAGGATAAAAACGCAAAGAAAACTGAAGGCATACGCAGACTTTCATATCCGCACTATCACGACGAAATTGAGTTTTTATATGTTGAAAACGGCAGCCTTAAGCTGATTTGCGAAAATGCCGAACACATTATAAACGCCGGCGAAGCTGTTTTTATAAACAGCCGCACGGTACACGAAACATTCGGTCTTGAGCCGTCTTTATGTACTTCTTTAATTCAGTTTAAGCTCTTTGACTACTTAGACGATATAGGAAAAAATATGGCAAGATTTATTAATCTTAACGAGTTGCCTTTTTTTAAATTTAACGCAGGACTTAGCGAAACACAAGAATTAAACAGCATAATAAACAAAATTGTTACAGAATACAAAAACAAATCTTTGGCGTATGAGATTTATATAAAAGGAATGGTGTATAATCTTATAGGCTTATTGGCAAGATACAATCTGATAAAATATGACAGTCTTATGCCAATAAACAGCGAAAACGAACGTTTACTTAACATTATTGAGTATATTGACAAAAATTACTCCGAGAAAATAACTCTTGATTACCTTGCCTCTTTGGTTAATTTAAACAGCGAATATCTTTGCAGACTTTTTAAAAAAGTTACCGGCTCAACCATTGGTGATTACATTAATTTTGTAAGAATAAGCAAGGCTGAAAAACTGCTTTCAACCACAGATAAAACCATTTCTGAAATTTCTATGGATACCGGATTTGCATCTGTTTCGTATTTTAATCGGGTTTTTAAAAGCTACAAAAAATGTTCACCGTCGGTTTATAAGAAAATTAAATTTGCTCAGTTTTAATAAAAAAGAGGCTGTCTCAATAATCATATATAGCGAATAATTATGCAAGGTTTGGTTGTAGGGAATGGATTTATCCATTCCGCAGAACGCATTAATGCGTTCCCTACAATATTTAGTGCATAAATATTTATAAAAAATGATTATTGCGACAGCCTCTTTTTTATTATTAATTATTCACTTTTAAAATACCTTTTGGCGTATTAAGTTCTGCTTCGATTTTAAGAATATCAGAAGTTTTAATGCCTTTTACCTGTTCGATAATTCCGGACGATGTCGGATATACACCTAACACATATCTCCAGAATACATAAACAGGAACAGCAGACCAGCCGTGACAAAGACTGCCTGCACCGTCAAAATCTGCCTCACCTAAAATGGTTTCCCAGAAAGACGTTGCTCCGCTGCAGAGCATATATCCCCATTGATTTTCTATATCATCAAGCACAATATTAATATATTTTTCAGGCTCCTGCATAAGCGCATCATACTTAAATGCCGCATAGCTTAGGCTTATTTCTACAAGGTCATTTGAGATAAGCTTTTCTCTGACAGTTTTTTTGCACTCCTCAGGAACTAATCCTGCCAAAAGCGCCCAGGCTTGCGTAAGCTGTGCAAAATGAGGCTCTGCGTTCCCGATATATGTGCGATATGCCTGCATATTTTGGCAATAAAAAGCTTTATGGAACACATACAATATCTTATTATAAATTTCATCTGCCCACTTAATTTCTTCCTGCATTTGCGCCCACTCACATAACTGCTTATATTCTTTTAACGCCAAAGCAAAAAGTGCATTTATAGGAGCATCAAACTCAGAATCTGAATCTGATTTTTCATTATCCATTTTATCCGTCCACTCGTAAAAATTCCATATAGCGCTATCATTTGAATGGAACACCAATCCGTCTTTCATATTATCTGCAAAATAATTAAGGACACCTCTTGCCGTTTTAAGCATATTTGCGCCAAAACTTTTATCACCTGTGAATAAAACATATTCTTTAAGGGCAATAATCCACGCAAGCGAAAACGACGGGATTGTAAATGGAAATTTTGCAGGTGCGGTAATTTCTAAAAGACCGCTTTTAAGCTGACTCTGAGCCAAAAGCTCAAGAGATGCCCGGGGCATTTGGGTTTCTGAAAAAGCATAGTATCCGCAAAGTATCTGATTACGGCTGTCCATTCCGTAAAGAGCAAGCTCTCTCTGCGGACAATCCTCGTAATGCTCGTGCATACAAAGCTTTAATGTACGCAGACAAACCGAATAAATTTTATTAAACAGACGGTCGCTTGAACTGAATTTATTCTCAAACGAAATAGGATACTCCACCTCACGAAGTCCCAATTTATATACAGAGCGTATGCCGCCGTGTGCAAAAATCTGCAAATATCTGCCGGCGAGTCTTTTAACGTAAAAGCTGATTTTTTGTCTGCCCTCACGGCAGGTACAGCTAAACGCATAATTTCTGCCCCCGATATAAGAACGCACACGCATATCTGCCAAATGCTCTCCTATTGCGATATCTAAAACTGCGCCTTCCTGAGCTTCGACATCCAAGGTAATATATCCTGCTGTTTCTTCACCTAAATCAATAATCCAATATGCCTTATCTTTTAAGACATCAGTTTTTTCTTCTGTTATTTTAAATATCTCGGTTTTATCACGATATGCTATATCAGCTTTCTGCATTTTTTCGGCAACCGTATCGCCATCACCGTATGAGAACTCACCTTGTGTGATAATTTTGCCGAATTTTGTTCCTAAAAGCTTTAGCATTTTTATAGGTCTTGGCAAGTATTCTATCGCCGAGTCATCACAAACAACCGCATTCTGCCAATTACAGCTGACAAAATTTTCTCGCCAGCCGTCATCATTTTTTAAATTGAACCCAAAATTAAACGAACGCTGAGAAGTTATTCTTTCAAACTCACCGCTTATAAATTCATTACAATCTGCACACTTTACGTTTTCATCGCTGACAAATAAAGGCTCATTATCTGATATTGCCGCAAAAATTATCATAGGCAATCCGCGCATATGCTGCATCGAATCTTCGCCTTGCGAATATGCCAAAACAGATACAAGATTTTTGCCGCCTTTAACATACTCGCTTATATCAACCTCGTCATATATCTTCTTTTGAGGAAAATCCTCATACTGTCCGAAGGCTGCCAAATTTCCGTTTATATAAAGCTCATATTTTGTATCAGTACAGATATAAAACATTACTTTTTTGCCGGCTTTTGCATCAAATTCACTCTGAAAACGCAAATATCTGTTAGGTAGCTCTTTATTATCTGCCCATATTGCTTTTGCACCTGATTTTCTGAAAATATCAGTTTTCATTAAATATCTCCTCTGCTTATGGTAGTGGTTATGCCGTCGGTCTTGATATTTAAGATACCCTGAGGAGTTTTAAGCACACCGCTGGCTGAAACAACACCCTTGCAAACAGGATTATTTTCTATCTCGCTAAAGCCGGGAGCTTTAGGATAAATACCAACAACATATCTCCAGAAAACATAAATCGGAACAGCCGACCAACCATGACAAAGACTGCCTGCGCCGTCAAAGTCTGCCTCGCCTAAAATAGTTTCCCAGAAGGTTGTCGCACCATTATAGAGCATATATCCCCATTGTTCTTCGATATCGGAAAGAACATAGTCGCTGTATTTTTCAGCTTCCTGCATAAGTGCATCATACTTAAAGCCGGAGTAACTAAGGCTTATTTCAACAAAATCTTTTGATGTAAGATTTTCTCTTATTTTTGCATCAAGCTCATCAGGCACCAATCCTGACAAAAGTGCCCATGCCTGTGTGAGCTGTGCAAAATGCGGCTCGCTGTTTCCTCCTATATATGTCTGATAAGCCTGCTTATCCTCGCAATAGAAGGTTTTGTGGAACACCGATGAAACCTTATTATAAATTTCGTCTGCCCATCTGATTTCGTCTTCTTTGCCTGCCCATTCGCAAAGCTGCTTATATTCTTTAAGGCCCAAAGCAAAAAATGCATTTATCGGCGCATCAAATTCAGAGCCTGAATCTGCCTCTAAGTTATCCATTTTATCTGTCCACTCATAAAAATTCCATATTTCTGTTGCATTAATGTGCGGAACAAGTCCGTTTTTCATATTGCGAACAAAATAATCAAGTATAGTCCTTGCGGTTTTAACCATGCCTATAGCAAAGTCTTTATCCCCTGTAAACATTACATATTCTTTAACTGCAATTATCCACGCAATTGAAAATGCAGGGATTGTAAATCTGCATCTTGACGGAGCGGTAATTTCCAAAAGTCCGCTTTCGAGCTGACCGTCTGCTAAAAGCTTGAGGCATGCACGCGGCATTTTTGTTTCGCCGAATGCATAGTAACCAAACAGCATTTGATTACGGCTGTCCATAGGATAAAGTGACTGCTCTCTTTCAGGGCAATCTTCATAATGGTCGTGCATACAGCATTTAAGTGTATTTTCACTCGCTTTATAAATTCTGTTAAACAGTCTGTCGCTCATTAAAAGGCTGCCTTCAAACTCTAACGGATATTCAGTTTTGTGTATGCCGGCAGAATAAACCTTTTTAATTCCGCTATGTGCAAAAAACTGCAGATATCTTAAAGCTAAGCGCTGTATGTAAAAGCTGATTTTCTGTCTGCCGCCACGGCAGATGCATCTGAATGCATAGTTACGCTCTCCAACGTAAGTACGAACACGCATATCAGCCAGATGCTCGCCTATACCGATGTCTAAAACAGCGCCATCTTCTGCCTCAATATCTAAGGTTATAAAACCTACAACCTCTTCACCTAAGTCAGTTATCCAATATGTATTATCTTTTAAAATACTGTATCCGTCTTCTTCTATATTCAACACTTCAGATTTATCTCTGTGTGCCATAGATGAATACTGCATTTTTTGAGCAACAGTATCGCCTTTTGTATAGCCGAACTCGCCCTGAGCAATAATTTTACCATAGCTTTTACCTGTCAATACCAGTTCCTTTACAGGTCTTTCGGAATATTTGATAGCTGAATCGTCACGCACGATTGCATTTTGCCACGAATCGCTTACTTTGTTTTCTTTCCACAAATCATCGTTGCGCAAATCAAAACCGAAATTGAACATACGCTCTGAGCATATTCTTTCAATTTTGTCACCCGATACAAACTCTGTTGCCTCGGCACATTTTACATTTTCATCACTTACTAAAATTGCACCGTTTTCATCTACCGCCGCAAATATAAGCATAGATAGACCCTTTAAGTGCATAGACGGCATATTTGTTCCGACAGAATATGCCAAAATTGACACAAGGTTTGTGCCTTTTTTCAAAAACTCGGTAATGTCGCAGGTATCATATACCTTGTTGTCAGGAAAGTCGTCATACTGACCGAAGCCTGCTAAATTTCCGTTTATATAAAGCTCATATCTCGTTTCTGAACAAATATAAAACTTTACAGGGCGAACCTCGTCAATAACCAGTTCGGTCTGAAATTTAACGTGGCGGTTTACCATTTCTTTTTCGTCTGCCCAGATTGCTTTTGCACCATATTTTCTGAAAATATCCATCATAATTTATCTCCTTTAATTTGTCATCATTGTTTCTACTAAAGAATAAGCAAATAACCAGTTCATTTCTCTTGTTGGATGGTTAATGTCGTTTGATAAAAGTGCGGTTGTATCGACACCGTTTTGCGCCAATGTTCTCCATTTTGAATATACATCACACACCGGCACACCGCACTCTTCGGCTACCTTTTTTGCCGCATCAAAATATTTTTTGAGCATTCCGCTGTTTTCGGTATCCATAGTCATCTCTGCGATGTCTTTTATGAATTTATCTTTCATACCGTAGAAAATATATGTATTCATCATATTTTCAGTTAAAAATATCACTTCACAGCCTGCATTTTCAACATCGGTAAAAATGTTTCGCAGAGCTGTTTTATACGCTTCTATTCCCTCGTCCTGACCGTTGGTTGCATCGTTAAGTCCAAAGCTTACTACAACCAAGTCGGGATTAAAGCGTAAAACATCTTTTTTTAGTCTTTCATATCCGTGACGGGCATTGTCTCCGCTTATACCTGCATTAATAATATTTACAGGGGTGTTGGGATATAACATGCTGAAAATTTTTGATACCTGGTGATGATAAGCATTTTCGGCATCGTAAACAGTTTCTACATTATTATCCTCCGGCATATATACCTCAAAGCAGCCTTGAGTTACACTATCACCCAAAAATGCTATTGTAGGAATATCGCCGTTCATTAAATCCTTAGATTTATTTGCAATTTTTTCTATTATTTTCATTACCTTTTCCTCGCTTTATCAGTCAGGTTTAACTTCTAATTTGAGCGGATAATCTCCTAATTTGTTAACCTTAAAGTTGTTCTTTTTATACTCTTCATAATCAAATGCCTCAAGCTCGTCAATTGCAAGTTTATGAAATTCATAGAAATTGTACCACCATTCATAGCCTGAGCCAAGTTCTGCATTTAAGTATGCATCTACGATGTCGCATCCCATTTTTGGTGCAACATAAAAAGCTCCCATAGCCAAAACATTTACACCGTTACCGGTTATTGCACGAAGCGCCGCCGGCACACTTTCGACAACACCCGCATGAACGTGCGGACATTTGCTTGCTGCAATGTGAATGCCCATGCCGGTACCGCAGAAAAGGAGCGCTCTTTCAAACTCACCTTCTGAAATCATAGCACCAGCACGAAGACCTACTCTATGGAACATCAAATCTGTATCATCCGGGTCAGAATCGGCTCTAACACCTACATCAGTAATTTTCCAGCCTTTATTTCTTAAATGCTCGCAAACTGCCTCTTTAAGCGGAAAACCCGCAAAATCTGCGCCAACCAAAATTTCTTTGTCTTTAATAGTTTTCATTTTTCTTCTCTCCCTTTAAGCAAATTTCCACATATAAATTATATCAAAAGAGATAGCATATATTCAATGTGCGTTTTCTTATTTTACTGTGCAAAATCTTAGTTATCTGTGCATATGTAAAAAACTCTTTACAACAGCTTTAGCTTATGATATATTTATAAAAAACAAATTAAAAGGAGATATTAAAATGAGCAATCCAAAAATTACATTTGAAATGGAAAGCGGCAGCAAAATGGTTGCAGAGCTTTATCCTGAAATTGCACCAAACACAGTTAACAACTTTATTTCTTTAGTAAAAAAAGGCTTTTATAACGGCATTATTTTTCACCGTGTAATTCCCGGATTTATGATTCAGGGCGGCGACCCCGACGGTCGTGGCACAGGCGGCCCTGGCTACTCAATAAAAGGCGAATTTTTAGCAAACGGTGTTGTAAATGAATTAAAGCACACTCGCGGCGTTCTTTCTATGGCTCGCGCACAGCATCCTGATTCCGCCGGCTCACAGTTCTTTATTATGTCTGACCCTGCTCCGCACTTAGACGGTCAGTACGCGGCATTCGGAAAGGTTATCGAGGGCTTGGAAACAATTGATGAAATTATTTCTGTTCCTACCGATATGATGGATAAACCTCTTTACGAACAGAAAATTAAATCCGTTACAGTTGATACATTTGGCGAAGAATATCCCGAACCTGTAACTCTTTAATAGTTTTTTGAATATAATGCACCAAAGGAGTTTTCGGGAGGCTTTACATTGTCGGCACATTTTTTGCAATGCTTAGAACATGCAGAAAAAGAGCTTTGCGAACTGCTTTCAAAAAAGCAATGTTTACGTAAAAAAACAACCAATTGCGAACATCACACAAAAAAGCAGACTAAAACGCAATCAGCTTCAAGCTGTAAAAACTTTCAAAAACAAGCATAAAATATTAAAATATAGCACAAATTGTTATTGATATTTTTAAAAAGCGGTGTTATAATAATTATAGAAATTATCCCTGCGGTGTTCGTGAACAGCGGCTTTTAATTTACCAACACTTATCATACGGGAATTCGGGCTTCATGCGTGGCGTATAGGCCTCATTTGCAATCAGTGGAAATATAAAGCGCGTGAGAGAATACCCACCTGCACTTGCAGGTAAAATTTAGCCGTCATACACGGCACAGCGGGGCAAATAAAAAACTGATGTTTTTATAAAACATCAGTTTTTTGTTATTCAGCATTAAACCATGATTATAAAACACTTGATAAAATTTTTAAAAAAGTGTATAATGTGTTCATTACAAAATAAGGAGTTTTCGTATGAAAAACGTATTGATAACCGGAGCATCAAGAGGCATTGGTGCGGCATGTGCAAGGATATTTTCCGAAAACGGATTTCGGGTTTTTATAAATTATTTTAAAAGCGCAGACCGTGCAGAACAATTATGCAGCGAATTACGCGAAAAAGGTGCAGATGCCTTTACCTTCTGTGCCGATGTATCAGATTGCGAACAGGTAGAAAAAATGATGTCTGAAATCTCTTCCCGTTTTGGCGGCGTTGATATTTTAATTAATAATGCAGGAATTGCTGCGCAGATTATGTTTTGCGATATATCCGAGCAGGACTGGGACAGAATGTTTGATATAAATATTAAAGGTATGTACTTATGCACTCAAAAGGCTTTGCCTTATATGATAAACAAAAAAAGCGGTTCAATAGTTAATTTATCATCAATGTGGGGGATTTCGGGCGCATCGTGCGAGGTGCACTACTCTGCTGCAAAAGCTGCTGTAATCGGCTTTACAAAAGCATTGGCAAAAGAGTTAGGACCGTCAGGCATTCGTGTAAACTGCGTTGCCCCCGGGGCAGTTGCAACCGAAATGAATGCAGCACTATCGGATGAGGATATTGCCGCACTATGCGATGAAACACCGCTCGGCAAAATCGCCGCACCGGACGAAATTGCAAAAGCAATTTATTATATGGCAGTTACCGATACATTTTCAACCGGTCAGATATTAAGCCCAAACGGCGGACTGGTAATATAAAAGGAGGCTTTAAAAATGATATATACATCCGTTGACCAATTAATAGGCAAAACACCGCTTTTAGAGCTTGTACGAATAGAAAACGACTTAAATCTTAAAGCAAAGATTTTAGCAAAGCTTGAATATTTTAATCCTGCCGGCTCGGTAAAAGACCGCGTCGCAAAAGCATTGCTTGACGATGCCGAAGAAAAAGGCATTTTAAAGCCCGACAGCGTGATTATTGAACCGACATCAGGAAATACCGGTATTGGTCTTGCCGCTGTTGCCGCTGCAAGAGGATACAGAATTATAATTGTAATGCCCGAAACCATGTCTAAAGAACGCAGACAGTTAATGACGGCATACGGTGCAGAATTAGTTTTGACAGACGGCTCAAAAGGTATGGCAGGGGCAATAGAAAAAGCAGAAGAGCTGGCAAAAGAAATTCCTGGCAGCTTTATTCCGGGGCAGTTTACAAACCCTGCAAATCCTTTGGCCCATATTAACTCGACAGGACCTGAAATATATAATGATACCGACGGTTGCGTGGATATATTTGTGGCAGGCGTAGGTACGGGCGGAACAATAAGCGGAACAGGAAAATATTTGAAATCTAAAAATCCGAAAATTAAAATTGTAGCCGTAGAGCCTGATACCTCCGCTGTTTTATCCGGTAAAAAAGCCGGTACACATCAGCTTCAGGGAATCGGCGCAGGATTTATTCCCGAAGTTTTAGATACCGGAATTTACGATGAAATTATTGCTGTATCTACAGACGAAGCTTTTTATGCCGGAAGATTGCTGGGTAAAAAAGAAGGAATTTTAGCAGGAATATCATCAGGAGCTGCTCTTTTTGCTGCAATAGAGCTTGCAAAGCGACCCGAAAACAACGGTAAAAACATTGTTGTTTTATTGCCGGATACAGGCGACAGATATTTATCAACCAATATGTTTGAATAATACATTATATTAAATAACAAAATACCTCAGCTAAAGCTGAGGTATTTTGTTATTTAAAACGTATTTGCTTCATCATATATCTCTTTAATTGATTTTGTAACCGAATGCTTTATCGGCTCCCATTTAACTTTTTTAAACAGAGCTATAATCGAAATCGGTACGTATGTAAGCATAAATATCGGAAAAGTAAATGTATATGCTATCTTTTTAAATGCTCCGCAATAAATCTGCTTCCACTCTGTAATGGTTGTTATAAAGCCAAACAGGAAAAACACAAAGTAAAAGCTAAGCATCGTTTGTCCTAATGTTTTTACCAAAATTCCTGCATATTCTGCCTCGGCTATAAAAGCAACAGGCAATGCCAATGTGTTCAGAACCGTACTTATCAGGGTTAAAAGCATCGCAGGCATAAGTGTCATAAACATATCGTAGCACGAAAAGCTTCCTCTGAATATACCGCGAATTAATCGTCTGCCGTATTTTCTGAATACCTGATAAAAGCCTTTCGACCAGCGCAAACGCTGAATATACGACTGATAAAAGGTTTCGGGCTGTTCATCATACAAAACTGCATTTTCGCAATAACCTATTATTTCGCCGTTTACAATGCTGTCAGTTGTAAACTCAATATCTTCTGTTAAAAGATGATGAATCCAACCGCCATTTTTATTCACAATATCTGCACATATTAAAAATCCAGTTCCTGATATTGCGCAGCTTGTTTTTAGCTTCATTCTGGCATTGTTTAAAAACTTAGCCTCTCTTAAAAACCAAAGCGAATATCCGGCTGTAATCCAGTTTTTATCATAATTTTTCGAGTTACGATAGCTTGTAATAACACGGTATCCGTTATCAAATACCTTGTTCATTTCTTCGATAAAGTCAGGAGCTACAACGTTGTCGGCATCAAATATAATATAACCCTCGTAGTTTTTATCGCTGTGCTCTGTTTTGATTTTATCAAACAACCAGTCAAGCGCATAACCCTTGCCTATTTTTTCTGCATTAAACCGCTCATAAACAATTGCGCCTGCTTCGCTCGCTGTCTGCGCTGTATTGTCAGTACAATTGTCAGCAATTACAAAAATATCAATCAGCTCTGACGGATAGTTTTGTCTGTGTATACTTTCGATAAGATTGCCAATTACGCCGGATTCGTTTCTTGCAGAAATTACAACTGCATAGCGATGCAGTTTTTCTGCGCTGAAGCTGAGCTTTTTTTTGAACAATCCCACAATCACATATACGAATTGATAAAAATAACACAGCATAAACAAAAGCGAAATTATAAAATTAAAATATACAATAATTTTCATAAGCCTTCCTCGGTGTTACATAATAGTTTTGTAGTATTTTCCCTCTATTTTTCTTTAATAAAACTATATTCAAGTTCTGTTATTCAATATTCTCTCTTGACTAATTTTAAACCAAAATAAAATAATTAGCGCATTAAAAAGGCGGCTAACCAAAAGGCTCGCCGCTTTTGGTACAAAGTTAACGTTATTTAAATCCCATCTGACAAGGAAACCCAAACGCACTTTGCTCTGACGTGGTGGAGTCGAGGAGAATCGAACTCCTGTCCGAAAATGCCTCCGGTTCAGGCTCTCCGAGCGCAGCCGGTGATTAACATTCCCTCCGGCATCAGTTCACAGGCAACCTGATACCTTCAGTAGCTTCATTGTTCATGGTCAGCTCAAAGCTTTGCTGACTCACGTTCACTGCGTTAATGATGCCCTTATATAGAGTGCAGTAGTTCTATACAGGACAGCTGCCATAATTAGGCAGCAGCTAATTCTGTGTTAGCGTTTAATTTAAAAAATTTACGGATTTTAAAGTGGTTCCGCACCACTGCTCGCTCCCAAACGTTCGTCATCCCCGTCGAAGCCATTGCGACCCCATATAATTAGGTTTGACAACCATTATATTATTATACCTTTAAGTTTGGGTTTTGTAAAGTATTTTTTAACTATTTTTATAAATTTCCGTACATTATTCCCACTTGTATAATTATCAAAATCACACGCTATAAAACAAAATTACTTAGCGCGGCAATGCCTGAAAGCTATGAGCGAAGCATTTTCCATTTATGTCGTTTATAATAATTTCTCCTTTTAATTCTATTCCAAAACAAATTTGCCGAAAAATTCAGGTCTGTGATAGTCGGGTTTTTCGGTATTAATCGGATAATATGTAGCATAATGTCTTCTTTCGGTTTCTCCGCCGCACTTATACAGATTACCGTACATTGTTTTTGTATGACCGCCAAAAACTTCGTCTATATATCCAAACGGAATTGTAAATTGCAATACCCAGTTTTTATCATCAACGTAAGATTTAACATTAAAAAACTCTTTATTTTGCTCAGGATTTACAGAATCTTCACGAGATTTTCTCAGTCCGAAAAACATTGTTCCAAATGGGTTAAACTCAAAATTAAAATACTTATCGTCATTTTCGTTAGGGCGGAAGAAAAATTCCATACAGCTGTCGCGGCTTACCGGATCGTTCTGATTGCAATATCTTGCAAGCAACGGTTTTTCATCCGTTTCCATTTTAACATAAATTCCGTAATCGTTGTACAAAAGCTTTGCTGTCATTTTCGGCGCCCAACCGAACCTTTGCCAGTTTATTTTGTCAACATTAACAACATTTGCAAAATCCCACGCCTTATCATTTATACAGCTGATGTTATTATCTGTTTTTTTAATAATATACATTTTAAATCCACCTTTTTTAAAAGAATATCGGTTAATAATATATTATATTTTTATAATAAAAAAGTCAATAATTCTTTGAGAGTTTGTGCAAAATAAAATACCTTTGTCCATATCTGCACAGGCAAAGGTATTTTATTTTCGCTTCTGAAAATCTTATTAATTTTTAAACTTCGTCAAAGCTGTTGGCTTCTTTGCTGCCTATATTAATTTCTTCCCATTTTTCTCTGATTTTTTTGTAGACTGCATCATCTATAATCGGATTTCCTTTTGAATAAGAAGGCAAAAGCTGGTCTCCTGCCACTTTGGGATCTGTACATCTGTTATCGTTTCTGAATTGTTCTCTTAATTCTTTTTTACGAAGGTCAGGTATATCCATAGTGATTCCGCCATTTAAAACAGACTGATATGCAAAAAAACCGACCATCCACATATCCAAAGCTTCATACACGTCGATTACGTCACCGCCATTACCTTTTAAATCTTCAAATATATTCCACAAGGCTACATAGTCACTTCCGCCGTGACCTACTCCGCCCGACTGCTTTGCAATCTCACTTCGCGGATAATAGCGTGTTACACCTAAGCCCGAGCCATATGCTTCGCTTTCATCAAGGTCGGTATATAAGGTGTTTGTTCCGCCATCCTTTGCAATGTAACGGGATGTTTCTACTCTTCCTCTTGAGCCGTTTACGCAGTACCATACGGAATCTTTTGACAATCCGCCGCCGTGAATGCTTTTAAATATACCTCCGTTTTCCAAGGTAACCATTTCAACTCCTACGCCGCCTTTTTTCGCCCCCATGCGAGCCATTCTGAAATTAAAAGGACATTCAAGACCAACAACCTTTACCGGTCTCATTCCCGTAATATGAATAAGCGGACCTGCCGAGTGTGTACAGTAATAAAAGGCACTCATATTGTTCCTCCAATGCTCAGGGTCTCCGGTCGTAAGCTCTGCCCAGCCATATTCGCAATTGTGGATGTATTCACCCTCACCGTATTCGAATTCGCCTATTTCGCCGTTTTCATAAAGTCTTTTCATTTCATACGGACCGTTCATATAGCAATAATTTTCTGCATAATAGTAATTTTTGCCTGTTTTTTCTACGCACTCAATTAACTCGACAGCTTCAGCCATTGTCTGTGCCGGTAAAACCTCGCTTATAACATTTTTGCCTGCCTTCATTGCAGCAACAGCAAACGGAGCATGCTCATTTGCATAATTGGCAAGCAACACCACATCCATATCGTGCTTTAAAAACTCTTCAAAATCAGTATAGTAAGTCACAGAAGGATTGCCAATTTCCTTTTGTGCTTTTTTAATACCATCTTCCCATTTATCACAAACTGCAACCAACTGTGCATTTTTTGCCTTTTTACAATATCTCCATAAAATACTTCCTCTGCCTACCCCAAGTACACCGGCTTTGATTACCTTTTCAGACATAATTATCTACCCCTTTATAGTATTTTTATCACAAGCTAATTATAACCCAGAAATTATTAATGTAAAATAGATTATTTCCATTAAAAGTTTGTAAAATTTCCATTTTTGTATTGACACAAGCAATATTTTGTTTTAAGTTAATATAAAAGGAGTGATACAGATGCTCGAAAATATATGTAAATTTGCAAGCACAAAAAAGCCGGAGGAAAATATAAACATTATAAATTTTGTTTATGAACAAAAAGCTGCTTTTAATCATCAGCTTGCGGTTTTTGCGACTTACTCTATAGCACTTGTCACCGAAGGTACAGGCATTTTACATACCTCTTTAGAAAATCATAATTTAAAAAAGGGGTCTTTATTTTTCACATTTTCTGCAAAACCATATTATATTGAAAATACCGACAATTTAAAATATATGTACATCAGTTTTATCGGTCAAAGAGCCATTACTCTATTTGACAGGCTTCATATCACATATAATTCACCCGTATTTGACGGTTTTGATTTTCTTATTGATTTATGGAAAGAAACACTTATGCACTCAAAAGACGCAAATACTGATTTGTTCTGCGAGGGACTTTTGCTGTATACTATGGCGTTTATATGCAAAAAAGATGAAGAGTCGGTTATTCCGCAGAAAAAAAACGGAATCCTTTTAGTAAAGGAATATATAGATGCAAATTATACAGATAAGTCCTTAACATTAAAAACCGTCAGTGAAGAATTTTTCTATAACCCCAAATATCTTTCTTATGCATTTCAGAATTTAGTAAGAATTAAGTTTTCTGACTATCTTAAAGAACGGCGCTTATCACACGCTAAAACTCTTTTAGAAAACGGAATTTCAAATATTGCTGATGTTGCTGAACTGAGTGGATTTAGCGACCCTGTATATTTTTCAAAGCTATTTAAACAAAAGTACGGCGTTTCTCCGAAAAAATATAAAACAGCAAAAGTAAAATAATTATTTGTGCATATTTGAATAATAGGCAGGAGCTGTCTTGATAATCATTTTTTATAAATATTTATGCACGAAATATTGCAGGGAACGCATTAATGCGTTCCGCGGAATGGATAAATCCATTCCCTACAACAAAACATTTCATAATTATTCGCTATATATGATTATCGAGACAGCCCCTGCTTTATTATTTAACACTATTCCATCTGTTTACAGCTTCATAAGCAACCTTTTTAATGTTTAAAACCATACTTCCTTCGCAGCTTTTTTCAGGACGCAGAGTTATTTTTTCGTAATATTTTTCATCTTCAAATGCTAGGTTAAATGCTTCTGCTGCCTTATCACGCAGCATCGGGTGTGCATCTGCAATTCTTATTAATGCAATTACTGCATTTGATGCAACCTGAAAATATGTATTATGAAAATCTGCTACTTTCCGTCCTTTACTCGACGAAAATTTACTGCTGTATATAGGACGAGAAAGTTCATTTTCATCTGTTAAGATTTTAATAAGCTCAGATACAATTTTTTCATCTGCTAATCTTCCTAAAAAATAAATTGCCATACAGCACCTTTGCTGATTGTGTTTACGACAGTCAGTTAGCGTGCATGCATCTCTTTTTTCAACCATTTCACGCAAAACTTCAGTACCGCTGTTATCACCGGTAATCGCAAGAGCAAATGCTGCGTGCTTTCTTGTGTTTTCGTTTTCTGATAATAACAAGCCTTTTAAAACATCAACACACTTTTTGCCCATAAGCTTTGCTGACCATATAGCCACCCCGGGTTTAAGGGTTGCCAAACCCTCTTCAAGCTTTGATGCATCTGATAAAAAAGACACATCATAAGCAGGCAGACGTTTACCGTCAGCATCGTACATTCCGTCAACTCTGATTCCTCGGTTATAGCTATAATCAAGACACTTGCTTTCTAAAAGCATAGCTTTTAATTCATCATACGAAATATCTCTTAATCTGCAATTGTTTTTAATTGCAATATACGCAATATCAGCTGCTGCCTCGCCAGTTTTTTTCATATCCAGCACCATTCGCACACAGCTTGAAACATCACGGTCAACGCCAAGTGCTCTGCACGGCACTAAAATACCGTCAATATTTTTAGGAATTATTGCTTTATAAGGAACGGCAACCGTGATATTATATGCACCCAAATTAGCTCCGATTGCCCAATCTCCGAGTTTTTCGCCATCAAATGCGACGTCCCATCCGTGCTTATCTAAATCCGCATACGAAAAAAACATCGGCTCATCGGTTTGATTTTCCGAAAAAATATCTTCTAATCTCACCATTTCTTCAGCAACAATTCGTCTTCCCTCTCGTATACCGATTAAAGGCATATGAAGCATAAGCCGCCCTACATTTCGTTCATCGCTCATTTCATACGAACGGGAAAAAATTAACGCCTCAGAAAGACTTTTGTCATCTCTTTGGTCTACACGGCCAAAATCAAAATTAGTAGTTCTTATTCCTCTTTCGGTTCTTACCCCCGAAACCATTGTATATGGCTGTGTTAAGCCATCAGTCTCACGTCCGTAGACAGTAGCGCAGCCTGCCATATTTGCAATGTGTGCATCAGCGGTACAGTCCATTAAAACTTTTACTCCAAAGTCAGCCAGACCCTCGGGGGTTATGACCTTTACCCCGACGACAGTATCAGCTTCCATATAAATGCCGCATATGCTCGACTCATATAGAATTTCGGCACCTGCATCAATGATTTTGTTTTCAAATATAAACTTATAGTTTTCGCTTCGGTTTAAGGTATGAGTTTTGTCCTGATGCTCTGCTGCTTCAATATCTAACTCAGCATATCTTCCTCCGGGGCAGCCAAAATAATAACTCTGCACACCGCCTATTGTAGTGGTTCCGCCTGCACAGTTAAAGGCTTCTATGCCCAGCACCTTAAGTCCTTTTTCTGCCGATACCATTGCGGCAATCGAGCCTGCTGTACCTAAGCCGCTTACAATTACATCATATTCTTTTGAAAATTTAATATCGCTTACTGCATGTTTTTCAATTTTGCCGTCTTTTACCACTTGAATATACATTTTATCTCCCCTCCGATGCATATACCACACCTGCATCAAATGCAAGCAATGGATTTTTGTATGCACATGACGGCATATAATAAATTCCATCTTTTTCTGCAACACAACCATCTTTAAGCTTATAGTCAAATGCATCAGCTACCAACAACGGCTTTAAGTCCTCGTGCATGTTTTCAAATGTGCCAAAAAGCTTTCTGCGTGCCGAAATATAATCATCATCCGGCAAAAGCATACATTTAACTACTATATCGTCACCGTATCCCCATTTTTCCATTTTTATGTTTTCAGGAAGAACAAAATTTTTTAAACCTGATGTCTTTAAAACCGCATTAAGAGTTTTTGATAAAATCATATCTTTATGAACGCGGGTATCTATTACTCTTTTTGCTTTATAGGTTCTGTAACCCGACACACCGTGTGCAGTTACCAAAAAGCCATTCTGTTCTTTTTGTATAGAAATGATTTCCATATTGAGCAATACATTTTTATCCGCAAGACATTTGTAAAAATCATAGGCGCAGTCAAATAAGCAAATACGTTCACCGGTAAATATATTTTTCGCCTTAAAACGCTCAAAAAGCATTTTTGACTCATCACTTTTTAACTCTGCATCATATTCACAACCAAAGTTTATTGCATTAAAAAATTCATACCCAGCCTGCGGTCTGCGCTCTAAAATCAATGCTTTTTCTTTATATTTTTCTATAAGTCCTGCGGCAGCAAAAGTTGCTCCCAGTATTATAACCTCATATTCCATAAGACACACCTCTGAAATTAACTATTTACCGTCATTGCATACCCTTACAAACTCTTTAAACAGCCTGTGTTCTTCTTCATGATTTTTAGAAATTCTTTCAGGATGCCACTGAACCGCCAGAACAAATTTTTTATCAGGCATATATAGGCTTTCTATAATTCCATCTGTGGCATACGCCGCTATTTCAAGCCCTTTTCCGACCTTTTTGATAGCCTGATGATGATAGCTGTTTATATGTATATGTGTTTGTCCTGTAATTTTTGCAAGCGGAGTATCTTTTACAATATCTATCTCGTGAATAACTTTATCAGACTGTTCGAGCATACGGTGCTCTAAATCAGACGGACAAAATGTGGGTATATCCTGATACAAACTACCTCCGAGCCAAACATTTAAAAGCTGCATTCCGCGACAAATTGCAAAAACAGGCATATCTTTTTCCAAAACTTTGGGCAAAAGCAAGGTTTCGAACTTATCTCTTACCGGATTCGGACCTACACCCTCCATTTTTTCCTCTCCGTACAGTTCAGGAGATACATCGTGTCCGCCTGTAAATATAAATCCGTCACACAGCTCTATCATTTTATCAATGTATTCTTCATCAGCTGTAGGTGTTAAAACAACAGGCAATCCGCCTGCATCTACAACACTGCTTATATAGGTTGGCAGCATAAAAGTCCGAAAGTCTCCGCCATCAACAAGCGGTGTCAAGCCTATAACAGGTTTTTTTGCATTTTCCATAGTTAATCACTCCAAATAAAAGCCTAATTTAAATGTGTTTTAAGTCCTCGTTTGAACATATTTATTTCGCTGTTTATTACATAATTACAATGTCTTATCTTCCACTCTAAATGCCACTTATCCGTCACATACAGCATACTTGG